>NZ_JBPGXU010000012.1:0-59557 GCF_056755675.1 Luteibacter sp. KNZ12-1A
GGGGTGGGGGGGCCTCTTGGGGGTGTTTGGGGGTTTCCGCCACCCCCCCCCCCCCAAGTGGGGGGGCTCCCACCGGTTGCGGGAACGGTGGCTCACGAGGCTTTCCTCGTGCGGTTGTGGAATTCGAAGGCTCCTAGCGCGAGCGACGCGATCGCCAGTGGCCCCAGCCCGTAGATCACGCGATAGGCGAGCAAGGCCGCCAGGACCTGGGCACGCTGTTCCTGTGGAAAGGCCGCCAGCGTCAACGCTTCGAATGCCCCGATCCCACCCGGCGTATTGCTGATGATGCCGGCGATGATCGCGCCGACATAGATCGGTGCGAAATCGAGGAAGCTGCCCGCGATCTCGGCGGGAAGCAGCAAGTACATGGCGGCGATGGCGCCGATCATCTCGAGCACGCCGATGACGATCTGCGCCCCGGCCGACCGGGCCGATGGCACGGGCGTGCTGAATTTCCAGACCCGCAGTTCGTCGTGCTTGCCCGCCAGCCAGCGTAGCAACAGGACGAAGAGGCTCACGAGCGCCGCGCCCAGCCACCGGCCCCAGCCGTGCGCTATCGACGGTTCCAGCATCAGGGCGATGGCCGTCACGGCGGCGAAGCCCATGGCCACGGCGAAACCGACCAGGCCGACCACCCGTGCCACGTCGGCCGCACTCACTCCGCGTGTCGACAGGATGCGATAGCGCAGCGCGGTACCGGTGATGGCGTGGAAACCGAGCGCGTTGCAGATCGCATGCGTGGTGGCGCCGGCGAAGATCTTCATGCGCATCGACACCTTGCCCGGCACCACGGTTTCCACGGCGAAGACGTCGTAGGCGGTGAGGCAGGCCCAGCTGAGCAGGGCCGCGGCGATGGAGCCGGCGACATGCCAGCGGGGAATCCGGTCGACGGCATCGCGTACGTCGTGCCAGGCCATGCGCGCGATATACCGATGCAGCAGGAAAGCGGCGACACCGAGGATCGCCACCATCACTACGTGCTTCGCCAGCCATATGGCGATCGTCCTCAGGGACCATTTCTTGTCGTTATGCGCCACCGCTCCACTCTTATCCCATCGGGCGTTCGCCCACGAACGGCGGGCATCATCCCACGACGAGGCTCCGGCGGGGCTAGACTTGCGCCCAGCGGTTTTTCCGGAGACATCATGCTTCGCTACGAAGGTTCGCTCTGGCTGTCCGACGGTGCCCGCCGCTGGGGCGGCGCCGATCGTGTCGAACTGCTCGCGCAGATCGGCGCCACCGGCTCCATCACCGCCGCCGCCAAGGCGGTGGGGATGAGCTACAAGGGCGCATGGGATGCCGTGGAAGCCATGAACAACCTGGCTGGCGAAACCCTTGTCCTGCGCGCCACCGGAGGCCGTGGCGGTGGTGGCGCCCGCCTCACGCCGCGCGCCGAACGCCTGATCGCCGCGTTCCGCGGCATCGATGCGGAGCACCGGCGTTTCGTGGAGCGTCTCGCGGCGCTCGGCGACGAAGCCATCGACGACATCCACCTGCTGAGGCGATTCACCATGCGAACCAGCGCGCGCAACCAACTGGCCGGCGTCGTTCGCGCCATCACCGCGGGCGCGGTCAACGACACGGTGCATATCGCCTTGCCGGGTGGCACGCCGCTCGCCGCCACGGTGACGAAGGAGAGCACGGCCACCCTGGCGCTGGCGCCAGGGCGCGCGGTGATCGCCTTGGTCAAGGCCAGTTGGGTCATGCTCGGCTTGCCGGACGAACGCCTGCGCCTATCGGCGTCGAACCAGTTGCCGGGCACGGTGCTGCGGACGACGCCGGGCGCGGTGAACGCCGAGGTATCCGTCGAACTCGATGGTGGGGGCACCGTCACGGCCATCGTCACCATGGAAAGCGCGAACGCGCTGGGGCTGGCCGAGGGCTCGGCCGTCCTCGCCATCTTCGATGCCTCATCGGTGATCGTCGGCGTGACCGACTGAAGGAACGGCTACACGATCCGGCCGTCGCGTACCTCGATCGTATGCCCGTCCAGCGCCTCGACATCCGCCGGGTCATGGGTGATCACCAGCAACGGCAGGTCGAGGCGCGCCTGCAATGCCATCAGTTCACCACGCATGCGTCCGCGCAGGGCGGGGTCGAGCGCGGCGAAAGGTTCGTCGAGCAAGACGAGGCGCGGCTCCACCGCCAGCGCACGCGCCAACGCCACCCGCTGGCGCTGGCCGCCGGAGATCCGCACCGGGTAGCTGTCGGCGACGGCGGCCAGTTCGAAGGTGTCGAGCCAGTGGCGTACACGGTCGTCATGCACGCGGCGGCGGGGATTGAGCCAGCGACGCGCGAGCCCGAAGCCGATGTTCTGCGCCACCGTGAGGTGGGGAAACAGCGCGTAGTCCTGGAACACATACGCCACCCCGCGATCGCGCGGCGGCAGGTCCACGCCGGCCGCGGTATCCAGCAGCGTGCGGCCGTCGACGCGGACGTGTCCCGCGTCCGGCGTGAGCAAGCCGGCCATCGCGCGCAGCGTCAGGCTCTTGCCCGCACCCGAGGGACCGAAGATGACGATGCGCCGATGCGACGATGTGAAGGCCACGTCCAGCTCGAAGCGCCGGTCGTCGGCACGCAGCGTCTTGCGGATGGCGATGTCGACCGTCATGGACGCATCCGCCGCAGATGGGGGGGCGCCAGCCAACCCGCCAGCAACAAGGCGACGACACAGGTCACCGAAGTGACCGCCACCATGATCCCCGCGGAACGATCGTCGCCTGCCTGCACGGCGGCGTAGATCGCCACCGACAAGGTCTGTGTCCGGCCGGGAAGGTTGCCCGCGATCATCAGCGTCGCGCCGAACTCGCCCAGCGCCCGGGCGAAGGCGAGCAAGGCGCCCGCGATGATGCCGCGCGCGGCGAGCGGCAGCGAGACGCGAAAGAACACGGCGGCCTCGCGCAGCCCCAGCACCCGCGCCGCGTCCTCGAGCTGCGGATCGACTGCCTCGAAAGCGGCGCGGGCCGCTTTCTGCACGAGCGGAAAGGCGACCAGGGTCGAGGCGATCACCGCGCCCTGCCAGGTGAAGACCAGTTGGATACCCAGGCGATCGAGCCACTCGCCGAACACGCCGCGGCGGCCCAGCAGCACGAGAAGGTAGTAGCCCAACACCGTCGGAGGCAGCACCAGTGGCAAGGTCAGGATCGAATCGACCAGTTCGCGCGCATGCGAGCGCCAGCGCGACAGGCCGAAGGCGACGGCCACGCCCAGCACGAGGTTGATCGCCGTCGCCCACAGCGCGACCTTGAGCGAGAGCGCGAGAGGAATCCAGATAGCGCCCACGGGAACTCAGGGCGCCAGGAAACCGAAACGGGCGAGGATCGCCCGTCCGTCGGCCGACTGTACGAAGGCCTCGAACCGGCCCGCCTCACGAGCCTGCTTCGAACCGGCGACGACGGCGATCGGATAGGTGATCGGCAGGGGCGTGGGCACGACGGCGGCCACCGCCACCTTATCCCTCACGAGCGCTGCGTCGGTGGCGAACACGAAGCCGGCATCCACCTCCCCGCGAGCGACGTAGTCCAGGCCTTGCCGCACGTTCTGCGCCAGCACGCCTTTCGCCGATACCACGTCCCAGAGCCCCTGCCGCTCCAACGCCGCCTTCGTATACCGGCCCACGGGCACGGACGCCGGATCGCCGTAGGCGACGCGCGTCACCTTCGGGTCCTTGAGGTCGGCGGTCCCCGTCACGCGGACGCGGCCATCCTTCGGCACGACCAGCACGAGCCGGTTGCTGGCGAAGTCCTGCCGCGTGGCAGGATCGATGGCGCCCACCGCCACGGCCTTGTCCATGGCGGCCTGGTCGGCCGAGGCGAACACGTCGGCCGGGGCGCCGCTGGAAATCTGGCGCAACAGCACATCCGACGCGGCGAAATTGAGGACCACGTGGGTTTCCGGATGCGCCGCCTCATAGGCCTTGCCGACCGCCTGGAAAGCATCGGTCAGGCTGGAAGCCGCCGAAACCACGAGATCGGCCGCGGCCGCTCCGGCCGGACCGGCAAGGAAGAACAGCGCGGCGACGAACGGCCGAAGGCGCATGGCGGATTCCGGGGGGGTGGATCACCGCAATATAGAAACCTACATAGCGGTTGGTCAATGACATTCCACGCGCCGCGCCCGCGCAGGAATCGCCAAGCAAACCGGTGGCGATCGGTGGCAGCTTGGACGCCGTATCGAGGGTGGAAGGGGCCGCATGAAACACGCGCTGCGCATCATCGGGGGACTGCTGGTGCTTGGCACGCTGGCGGTGCTCCTGTTCTTCTGGCTGGACCGCACTGAAACGACCACGGACGCCTACGTGACGGGACGTATCCATCCCGTGGCCCCGCGCGTCACCGGCACCGTGCAGGTGCTACGGGTGAACGACAACCAGCACGTGAAGGCCGGGGACGTATTGCTGGAGCTGGACACGCGCGATTTCGACGTGCGCGTGGAACAGGCGCGGGCGGAGATCGACCGGGCGAAGGGCCAGCTGGCCAGCGCGGAGGCGCAGATCGCCGAGGCCGACGCGGCCATCGTCGCCGCCGAGGCGAGCGCACGGAAGACCGCCCTGGATCTCCGGCGCACGGGCGAGCTGGTGAACGAGACGCCGCGTGGCGTGTCGCAACAGGAATACGACGCGGCGAAGGCCGCCGCCGACTCGGCCGTGGCCAACCGTGCCAGCGCCGGCGCGCGCAAGGTGGCCGCGCTCGCCGCCCGGGAATCGGCCAGGGCGCAGGTCGCCACCGGTGAAGCCTCGCTGCACGACGCCTTGCTGGCCTACGGCTACACCCGGGTGATCGCCCCGGTGAGTGGCTACGTGGGACGCCGCACCGTCGAGGTCGGCGCCCGGGTCAACGCGGGACAGACCCTGCTTTCCATCGTCTCCGACGAGGTGTGGGTCGTTGCCAACTACAAGGAGACCCAGCTGCACGGGATGCGCCGCGGTACCGAGGCGCGCATGACGGTCGACGCGATTCCCGGCGTGACCTTCGTCGGCCACCTGGACAGCCTCTCGCCGGCCTCCGGATCGCAGTTCGCCCTGCTCCCACCCGACAACGCCACCGGCAACTTCACCAAGGTGGTCCAGCGCGTGCCGGTGAAGATCCTCTTCTCCGCCGAAGACCTCGGCCGCTACCGCGAGCGGCTGGCACCCGGACTGTCGACCATCGTGAAGATCCGCGCCGAAGGAGAAAAGGCGCCATGACGGCGCGGCCGCTCGTGCTGGCCGTCCTCGCCCTCGGCCTGGCCGGCTGCGTGGTCGGCCCTGACTACCGGCGCCCGGACGTCTCCACACCCGCGGGCTGGCGCGATGCGCCCGCGCCCTCCGCGCAAGTCGCCGTATTGCCGGACGCGTGGTGGAACCTCTTCGGTGACGAGGAACTCGGCCGACATGTCGAAGCGGCCCTCGCCGCGAACCAGGACCTGGCCCTGGCCCTGGCCCGCTACGACCAGAGCCGCGCCCTGCTCGGCGTCGCGCGCGCCGACGAATTTCCCGATGTCGCCCTCGATCCCGCCTTCGCACGCGGGCGCACCTCGGCGAATGTGTCCAACCGGTTGCCCGAACTGGAAACCACGCTCTGGCGCGTGCCGGTCGACGTCGCCTATGAAGTGGACCTCTGGGGCCGCGTGCGGCGCAGCGTGGAGGCCGCCGGCGCGGACGTGGAAAGCAATGCCGATGCGGTGGCGGCGCTGCGCCTGAGCCTCGCGGCCACCACGGCGTCGACCTACCTGTCCCTGCGCAGCACCGATCGCGATATCGACGTGCTCGCGCGCACGGTGAGCCTGCGCGAAGACGCCCTGCGTCTGGCGGAACGCCGTGCGCACGCCGGTGTCGTCGGCGACCTCGACGTGCTCCGCGCGCGCGCCGACCTGACCCAGACCCGCGCGGATCTCGCCGATGCGCACCGCCGGCGGGACAACCTGGAACACGCGCTGGCGGTGCTCGAAGCACGCAACGCACCGGACTTCTCGGTCGACCATCGGTCGTGGACGCCGAACGTTCCCGAGGTGCCCTCCGGCTTGCCTTCCTCGTTGCTCGAACGGCGGCCTGACGTTGCCGGCAACGAACGATCTCTGGCGGCCGCGAGCGCGCGGATCGGCGTGGCGCGAGCCGCCTTTTTCCCGCAGGTGAAACTCACCGCCTCGGGCGGCGTCGCCAGCAATGGCCTGGGCGACCTCACCGCCGCCGACAGCCGCGCATGGTCCATCGGCCCATCCGTGCACCTGCCGATCTTCGAAGGTGGCCGCAACCGTTCTCGCCTGCAAGCCGCGGAAGCGGCCTATCGCGGCGCGCTCGCGAACTGGCGGCAAAGCGGCATCGTGGCCTTCCGGGAAGTGCAGGATGCGCTCGGCGATACGCGTTGGTTGCGCGAACGCGGCGCCGCGCTCGATGCCACGGTGGAGGCCGCCATCGCCACGGCGAAGGTGTCCCGTTCGCGCTACGACCGCGGCCTTGCCGGCTACTTCGAGGTGGTGGATTCCGAGCGCCAGGCGCTGGCCAGCCAGCGCGCCGCTATCCAGAACGACCAGCAGCGCCTGCTCGCCGCCGTATCGCTTATCAAGGCATTGGGCGGTGGCTGGCAGGAAGGCGACGGCGTGCCGAGGCAGCCCGTGGCGAGCGCGGCGGGCTCGCCGTGAACACGGTCGCCGGTACCACCGCGACCGCGGCTCCCGCCCCTCCCGCGAACCTGCCCTGGCTGGGTATCGTGGCCGTGCTCGTCGGCGCGGTGGCGACGACGCTCACCTCGCGCCTCACGTCCATCGGCCTGGCCGATCTTCGCGGTGCGATCGGTGCGGGATTCGACGAGGGCGCCTGGATTCCCACGGCGTTCTCGGCGTCGCAGATGATGATCGGTCCGCTGGCGATCTTCCTCGGCCGCGCGTTCACGCCGCGGCGCGTGCTGCTGGCGGGTTGCGTCGTCTATGGCGTGGCCGAATTCCTGATTCCGTATTCGCCCGACCTGCGTACCCTCATCGTGCTGCAGATCTTCGCCGGCCTCGGCTCGGGCACCTTCATCCCGCTGACGGCGTCGTTCATCCTGCTCAGCCTGCCACGCAACCTCTGGCCCTGGGGCCTGGCTGCCTATGCGATGAACATCATCCTGGGCCTCAACGTCGCCTCGTCGCTGGAAGGCTGGTACGTCGAGCACGTGACCTGGGACTGGATCTTCTGGCAGAACACCGTGGTGGCCTTTCCCTTGTTCGTGCTGTACTGGTTCGGCCTGCGCCGCCTTCCGATCGATCGCGAGTACCTGCGCGGCGGTGATTTCCGCGGCATGCTCATCGGCGCTTCCGGCTTTACCCTCATCTTCATCGGACTCGACCAGGGCGACCGCCTGGACTGGTTCTCGTCTCCGCTGGTGGTCACGCTGCTCGCCCTCGGCGTCGTCATGCTGGGCTTGTTCCTGCTCCACGAATCGACGCTGGACACGCCGAGCGTGGACTTCGGCCTCCTGGTCCGTCGCAACGTGTTCATCCTTATCGTGCTGGTACTCGCCACCCGTTTCCTGGTGACCTCGAGCAACACGCTGGTAGCCAACTATCTTATCCAGGTACGTGGCCTGCGCCCCCTGGAGGTGGGCAACGCGCTGCTCTGGGTCGCCTTGCCGCAGCTGATCATCGCGCCCACGGTGGCCTGGCTGCTCAATCGCATCGATGCACGCTTCGCCATCGGCACCGGCTTCGCCATCGCCACCGCCGGATTCCTGCTCGCCACCGGCATCACGTCGCAATGGGCGGAGGGAAACTTCAGCGTGGCGTTGCTCTTGCAGGCGGTGGGCGAAACACTGGAACTCACCGCGGTGATCTATTTCTTCGGCCACCATGTCGGGCCGGCCGATGGCATCACCTTCGGCGCGATCATCCAGACGGCCCGGTTGTTCGGCGGCGAACTCGGCACCTCCGTGCTGATCATGTTCACTCGCAAGGCCGAACAATGGCACTCGAACCTCATCGGCCAGCACGTCATCGCCGGCGACCCGGTCACCACCGAGCGCATCGCGGCGTACGCGCGCGTGGTGGGCGCGGCGAGCCAGGGCGCGGGCGAGGCGGAGGCGCGGGGCGCCGGCCTGCTCGCCACCGCGGTGCGTGCCCAGGCCTATACGCTATCCATCCTCGACGGCTTCCTCCTCGCCTCCTGCGTGGGCGTGCTCGGGGTGGCGCTGGTATTGCTCCTGCGCGAACCGCCGGTACTCGCCACGCCAGCCGCGGTACCGCCCCTGCCGCCGCCCTGAGCCGACACGAGGGCCAGCGACACCGTGTCGCATCGCCTTCACGCGATCTCGTGAGAAGATCCCTGGACCCATGTCCAGGGTTGCAATACAGGGGCGCTCCGGTGCGTCGAGCTCGGACAAGAAGCGGTTGGTTGGCATGGATGGCGCTCGTCGCCGTCTGGCTCACCGTGCTTGCGCCGACGGCATCGCGGACGGCGGAAGTCTTCGTCTTTCCCGACCTGGGCGCGTGGTGCGAAAGCGCCCCCGGCGAGCACCACGGCAACGGGCACGAAACACGCGATGCCGGCGCGGCTTGCGGCTACTGCACCCTGTTCGCCCAGCAACCCGCGCTCGCCGGATCGTTCTTCATCGGCCATGTGCACGCATCGTCCGCTCCCGCCCAGGCCATGCCACCGGCGGTTCGCCACGGTCCGGCACCGCTCACCATCCATGCGTCACCTCGAGGTCCGCCGTCCGCCGCGCACGCCTGATCGCTACCGATCCCGACGTACGCCAACGACCACGGACCCTGCTCCCATGCCCCTGCCTCACAACCATGGACGCGCGCTCGCGCGTGCCATCGCCTGCGCCATTGGCGCTTCCTCCCTTGCCGCCCACGCCACCGGCGACGACGATCCGCAACGCGCCACGACGCTACGCGAAGTACGTGTCTCCGCCGCGAGCCATGCCAGCACCATCGATCCCGACATGCCCTCGGCCGTGGAGACCGTCAGCGCCGCGCAGCTCGACCGGCTCAACATCGTCAATACCGAAGACGCCTTGAAGTACCTGCCTTCCTTCGGCATCCGCAAACGTTTCATCGGCGACGAGAACGCCACCTTTTCTGTACGCGGCACCAGCAACCAGCAGAGCGCGCGCGGCCTGGTCTACCTGGACGGCCTGCTGCTTTCCAACCTGCTCGGCAACAACTGGGCGAACCCACCCCGCTGGTCCATGGCGTTCCCGGAAAACCTCGCGCGCGTCGAGGTGATCTACGGCGCGTATTCGGCGTTGTATCCGGGGAACGCCATCGGCGCGACCGTGCTCATGACCACGCGCATGCCCGAAAAACTGGAGGTCACCGGCCATGTGCAGGCGTTCACCCAGCATGTCGACAGCTATGGCGTGGACCGCGATTACGGCGGCAGCCGGCAGAGCGCCACGATCGGCGACCGCTCCGGACGCTTCGCCTTCCTGATCGGCGTGGCGCACCTGCAATCGAATGGACAGCCACTGGTCTATGCGACGCAGAATCGATCCACCCGGCGTGGCACGGCGAACCCCGTCACGGGTGCCGTCGCCGACACCGGCGCCAATGGCTTGCCGCGCGAAGTGCTGGGCATCAACAGCGAAGGACAGGAAGCCACCCGCCAGGACGAAGCGCACATCCGCCTGACCTACGATTTCACGCCCGAGCTTACCGGCGCGTTCACCGCCGGCTACTGGAAGCAGGACCTGTCACATCGCACGGAAACGTTCCTGCGCGACGGCAACGGCCGTCCCGTCTGGTCGGGCCCGGTCACGATCGACGGCCGCCAATACACGCTCCCCGGAAATTTCTTCGCGCCCAGCACGCGGCAAAGCCGAAACACGCTCTACGGCATTTCACTGGGAACCCACCGGAGAAGCGGATGGAACATCGAGGCCGATGCCTCGCTGTTCGACATGGGCCGCAACCGCGACCGCGTGGCTTCCGGCGTGACCGACGATGGCGCGGGCCTGCTGACCGCGGGTGACGGCAGCCGCTGGCGCACGTTCGACCTGCGTGCAAGCCATACGCCCGATGCCCTTTCGCCGAACACGCATACCGTGAGCTTCGGCTACCACTTCGACGGCTACCGGCTCGACAACGCCAGCTACGCGCTCGCCCGATGGCGCACGGGCGGCGCGGGCGCGCTTACCGCCGCCAACGGCGGCAGCACGCAGACCCAGGCGGTATACCTGCAGGATGCATGGCAGCTCGATGAGCGCTGGCGCCTGACGGTCGGCGCACGATACGAGCAATGGCGGGCCTTCGGCGGTTCACGCGCGACAGGCACCGCATCGATCGGCTATCCGGCGCGCGATGAATCGCATACCTCACCGAAGGCATCGCTGGCCTGGAGCGCGACCGACTCGATGGTGGTGCGGCTCTCCGGCGCACGCGCCTACCGCTTTCCCACGGTCAACGAATTGTTCCAGGGCAGCTTCAACGGCATTTCGCTGGTCAACAACGATCCGAACCTGAAGCCTGAAAACGACTTCTCGCGCGAGCTGTCGGTCGAATGGTACCGGGCGAACAGCCTCACCCGTTTCACCCTCTACCGCAGCGACACCCGGGACACCCTGTTCAGCCAGACCGATACCACCGTGTTTCCCAACGTCACCAGCGTGCAGAACGTGGATCGGGTGCGCACGCGCGGTGCCGAAGTCAGCTACGACGGCCGCGATGTCTTCTGGCAGGGATTCGACCTGGTCGCCAATGCGGCGTATACGCAGGCGACGACGGTGCGGAACACGCGCAATCCCGCCTCGGAAGGAAAGCAGTTCTACCGCATACCGCGCTGGCGGGCGAACGTGGTCGCCACGTGGCGCGCCACGGAGCGGCTATCGCTGGTCCTGGCCGGGCGCTATTCGGGACGCCAGTACAACACGCTCGACCATAGCGACGTGAACCCGGACACGTTCGGCGGGGCCAGCGACTTCCTCGTCTTCGATGCGAAGGTGGACTGGAAAGTAAGTTCCCATGTCTCGCTCGGCATCGGTGTCGACAATCTCGCCGATCGGCGTTACTACGTGTACTACCCCTACCCGTCACGAACCTGGCTGATGGAAGCGACCTTCCACCTCTGACCGATGCGCGGCGGCGTTAGGGCGCCGCCGCGCATCGGTCAGGCCGCCACCTGCACAGCGCGCTCCCACGCGGCCGCAGGCATGTGCTCGTCGAGCATGAAGGACGCTGGGCCGCCACGCCAGAGACGGTCGAAGAACGCTCCCACGCCGGCGTTCCCCGTCGCCAGGTCGCAACTGAGGCGTAGCAGTTCCACGCCGGGTACGGCGAGGCCACCGGGACGGCGCACCAGGAACGGCTCGATGCCTCGCGCGACGCCATGCGCCGCCTCCTTGTAGATCGACGCGCGCTCGGGTAGCAGGACCGCGAGGTCCAGCAGCGTTTCGCCTATGCCGGCCAGGCCGTCATAGGCACCCGGCGATACGGCGTACCTGCGCAACAGGTCGCCTTCCGCATCGAGCACGATATCCCGGTAGCGGATGTCGCCCGTATACGCGAAAAAGCGTGCGACGACGGCGAGAATGCCGGCCGTGCCGTTACGCAGATAGGGAAACAGTGTCGCTCCGCCCACGTCCTTCGGCCAGCTCGCGGCACCATCGGGATTGATGCCACGTTGGGCGAGGTCGAAGGCGAGTCCGTCGCGCGCACCGCGAAGAAAGCGTTCGTCACCGGTGGCCACGTGCAGGTGGAGCAGGAACAGCGCGATGCCGGAGGCACCATGCGCAAGGCCCACGGGTTGTACGGCTCCGCGTGGCCAGTGCAGCATGCCATTGTCGATGCGCGAGTCGCGCAAGAGCATGTCGCCAGCGACACACGCGTCGGCGAGAAAGCCGGCCTCGGCCGTCTCGTGCCATGCCTTGATGCGTGCAAGGCCCCATCCCGCCATTCCATCGTACAGGCCGTGGCGCTCGCGGATGCCTTCGCCCGCCGGCCGCCCTCGCAGCAACGACGCCGCCGCCGCATTCGCACCCGCATCGAACAATACCCAGGCGATGCCGGCATCACCGTACATGAGGCTGTCACCCCGGTGATCCGGTCGTTGGCAGCCCTCCAGCACATAGGCGAGAAGTCCCGGAGGTGGCGTCCTGCCGCCGCGCAGATAGGCGTGAAGCACGCCCGCGGCGCCATGGGCCACGCCCCAGGGATGCGTCTCGAATACCTCGGGGCCGGCGGGCACGTAGCGGTCGGCGCGCGCGCCACGAGCTCGCTCATCGACATAGTCGAACAGCGCATCGGCGGAATCCGTGACCGCTTCCGTGGGGGATGCGAGGTACGGCACGGGCGCGGTGTCCCGCGGCAGGTCGGCGAGCGATGCGCGCAGGGATGCCATGGCCGCGACCGGCGGAGGCCTCCGGCTGGTGTCGGCGGCAAGCAACCGCTCCAGAACCTGGACGAAAGCCTCCGGATAACCCATGTCCGTCGACATGAGCCGCGCGAAGCGCAGCGCGGCGCCTCGGTCGAGCGGCAGCATGGCGTTCATGGGCATGATCGCCGCGGCGAGGTTCGCACCGAAGGCATAGACGTCCTCCGCGCGGGCGTCGACGGGCGCCTCGCGCCGGGACAGCGGCGACGCGAATCCTGGCGTACGTACGTCCACCGGATGATCGAGGCCTTCCTCGACCGCCGATTCCAGGTCGATCAGGCGGGTGCCTCCATCGGCGGTGACGATGCAGTTGTGGAACGACAGGTCGCCCATCGAAATGCCAGCCGCGTGCAGGCGTTCGAGGTTGCGGGCGATGCTGGTGAATACCTCCACCACCTCGTCGAGAAATCCGGCGACGTCGGCGCGGGTCGCTCGCGTCTTCAGCCAGGGATACCGGCGCGCCAGCCAGCTGCGCAACGTGTCGCCCTCGACGTATTCTTCGACCAGGTAGCTGTGCTCCCAATCCTGGAAGTAGGCGACGGGTGCCGGTGCGATGCGCAGGGATGCGAGCCGACGCAACAGCCGGTACTCCTTCCGCAACATCGACGTGGCGGCATCGCCACCCCCGATGAAGGGACGCGCTTCCTTCACGATCACGGCACGGCCTTCGTCGAGGTCGTCGGCCAGGTAGATGCCACCGGCGGCGGAGAACGACAACGAGCGCTTGATACGGTAACGGCCTGCACCCAGGAGCGGCGCGCCCGTCGACCCGCCCGCCTCCTCGCGCGGGAACGGATCGCGCAACCAGTCCGGAAGGTGGAAGTGCGGCTTGCGCTCATCCGGTTCCATCCGGCCGTCCGGCCGGCGCAGCAACCACTCAGGGCGGCTGTCCGCCGCGAGGCGATGCTCGCCGGCGATTCCGCCAAAGCGGTAGTAAAGGACACGCGAATCGCGATACCGCCGGTCACTCAGGACATAGGGCCCGGCGTATCCCGAAAGCGCGGCATGGAGATCGTCGATGATGCCGCGAAAGTCGGCGACGTCACGCGGATAGACGGTGATGAACTTGCCCGATCCACCGCGCGGCCAGCGTTTCCCGTTCACCGCGGATAGTATCCGGGCATCGGCGGCGAACTTGAACGCGATACCGGCGGCGGCCAGCATCGCCGCCGCGATCGAAAGGACGATACGAGCCGTCGAGGCAACGGACGAGACGTGGATCTTCCAGCCTTGTGCCGGCAACACGAGACCCGGCGGTGCGCAATGCATCCAGATGCCGGCGCGCCACATCCGCCAGTGTTCGGGAACGACCTTGCGAACCGGCTCGACGAAGTCGGCCGGATCGATGACATGCCGTCCATAGGGCTCGAAGAACTCACGGTCGATCGCCGTGTAGTGCAGCAGTTCCGTCCGTCGCTCCATGCCTCGGTGCTTCCTGTGAAGGGTTGCCGTCGTGGACCGGTCAGTCCTCGAATCCGTCCGAATTGGCGATCAAGCAGGCCCGATGACTGCAACTGCTGTAGTTGGTGCCCGTCACGTCCGCCGAGTCCGTCTCCACCATCAATCGCTGAAGATCCAGTATCCGATCCATGCCTTCCCTCCCGTGGATGATCCGTTCGCCTCCCGCGGTGCGCGGAGGCAGGGCGAATCTAGATATCGCAGCCAAGGCCTGGCAACAGTGGAAACACCTTCGCGCGGTTGTTTCGATCCGTGCGGCGCATGTTTCTCGGGTGGTCTATCGAAAGCGGGCGCCACCATGTCCGGAAATGGACGACGCTGTCCGTTTACGGACATGGCGATCCTCAGCCCCCAAGGGGAAGGCGAACCGTGGCGACGGCCCCCGGTGCATCGACCCTGGGTGAAAGTTCCACCGTGCCGCCATGCGCTTCGACGATCATCCGGGTGAGGCTGAGCCCGATGCCGGATCCCTCGGGCTTGGTGGTGAAGTAAGGGACGAACAGCGCGTCGCTGGAAGGTAGCCCGATACCTCCGTCCTCTATGACGACCCGGACGTACCGGCCCTCCACGCGCCAGTCCACCCGTACGGCGCCGGACACGGGAAGTGCCGCCTCGACGGCATTGCGCAGCAGGTTGATGAATGCCTGCGTCAACTGGTCTTCGTCCCCGTACAGGTTCAATGCCTCCGTGCCATCGATGGCGACGGGCAAGCGCCGATCGAGCATGGCCAGCCTGGCAAGCACACGGTCGAGACGGAACGCGCGGAGTTGCAGCGGTGGCAGTTGCGCCAGCTTGCCGTATCCGGAAAGGAACCGTGCCAGCGAGACGGCACGCCGTTCGATGACTTCCAGCCCGATTTGCAACTCCTCGCGCGTCTCGTCGACACCGCGTGCCGCGAGCAGGGTCGAGAGACTGCCCGCGAGCGAACCGATCGGCGTGAGCGAGTTGTTCAACTCGTGGCTCAGCACACGGATCAGACGCTGCCACGCCCGCCTTTCCTCTTCTCCCAGTGCGACACTGAGATCGCGCAGCATGAACAGCCTGTGCTCTCGCCCGTCGCTGTGCCACGCGGCGCGTCGTATCGACCAACGGCCACGCCCTCCGGGAAAGTGCCAGTTGAAAACGGCGTTGTCGGGCGCGGCCAGGGCTTCGGCGAGCCCGAGCGACTTCAGGTCCTGGCCTATGACCGCACTTCTCTCGGCGCCGATCAGCTTGCGGCCGGAAGGATTGATGAGCCGCAAAGTGTCTTCGTCGTCGACGACGAAGACCGGGTCTCCCAATGCGACGAGCGTCTTGCCGAGGAAGCGCGAGGTCTCGGTTCGTTTCCGCCGGCCTTCGCGAAGCTCGTCGGAGAGGAGGTTCACATCGGCGACCAGGTCTTGCAGGGGATCGTATCCTGGACGTATCCGTCCACGCATGCCGAAATCGCCCTCGCGCAACGCGCCGAGGAGATCGGATATCGCAGCCAACGTCCCCACCGCACGATGCCCGGCAAGCCAGCCCAGGACGAGCGTGGTCGCCAGTCCGACGAAGAACGTACACGCGCGGGCGGCCAGCGGCCACCCATCGCAAACCGCAAGGACGCCACCCGACGCCGCCACCGGCAGAAGTACGACGCACGCCCACGTCATGACCCCGAGACGCATCTTGTCGGGATGCCGGGTGTAGGCCATCCTCGCTAGTACCGGAGGACACGATGGTGGGTGCGGTTCATCCGGCCAACTCCGCACCTTTCGTCCGCTGCTTGCCGAGTCGGCGATAGAGTGCCTGACGCGAGATGCCAAGCGCGTCGGCCGCGCGTTGCAGGTTATGCTCGTTGCGCTCGAGCGCGTTGCGGACCATGAGCTCCTCGGCCTCGGGTAAGGTGAGGCCGTCGAGCGCCAGCGGCGTGTCGCTCGGACGGCGGAGCGCGAGCCCTTCCGCATCGATGGTGTCGTGATTGGCGAGAAGGGCGGCGCGTTCGACCGCGTGCTCGAGTTCACGCACGTTGCCTGGCCAGTCGTAGCTCCGCAGTACGCGTTCGGCGGAAGGTGAAAATGTCATGGCGCCGCGCCCGCGACGCTGGCAGTCGCGCAACATGAAGTGACGCGCGAGCGGCACGATATCTTCATGGCGTTCGCGCAAGGCGGGCAGACGCACCTGCATGGCGTTGAGCCGATAGAGCAGGTCCCGGCGGAAGCGATCGTTGCGGATGGCGGCTTCGAGATCGGCGTTGGTCGTGGAGATGATGCGCACATCGACGCGCCGCGTACGCATGGTACCGCCACGCTCCAGTTCGCCCTCCTCGAGCACGCGCAGCAGCTTCGCCTGTTGCAGGGGATGGATGTTGGTGATTTCCTCCATGATCAGGCTTCCGCCGTGGGCCAGCTCGAAACGGCCGGACCGTGGCACCGGCTTGTCTTCGCCGAACATCTCGTCGGCGAAACGCGCATCGGGAAGGCTGCCCATGTCGACGCGGATCGCCGGTTGTTCCGCTCGCTTCGACAGCGCGTGGATTTCCCGGGCAAACAACGATTTCCCCGTACCGTTTTCCCCCAGGATGAGCACGTTGGCGTCGCCGACGGCGATCCGCTCGATCAGGTCGACCACGCGCCGCATGGCGGACGATTCACAGACACGCAGCATGTCCCGGGATTGGCGGGCGAGGGCGGTTTCCGTGCGCAGCCGCCGGTTCTCTTCGCGGATCTCGCGCAAGGCGATCTGGCCGCGCAAGGCGTGGATCAACCTCGCGTTGTTCCATGGTTTTTCGATGAAGTCCGCGGCACCTAGGCGCATGGCCTGTACCGCCACGTCGATGCTTCCCCAGGCCGTCATGACCACCAACGGCAGTTCCGGTACTTCCTCCCGGATACGCACCACGAGTTCGATGCCCTCGCGTCCGGACGTGGTATCGGCCGAGTAGTTGAGGTCGACGATCGCGCAAGCGAATTCGCGTCGCGACACGGCATCCAGCGCCGCGGCCGGGGAATCGACCTCTACGGACGGAATGCCCTCGGAACGCAGGAGCACACGTATCGCCAGGCGAATGTCCGGATGGTCGTCGACGACGAGCACCGGCACCTGGACTGTTTGATCTAGGTACATATTTGTCCCTTTCAGTCGCTGCGCAGGACACGCCAGGGTTCCACCGCGGCCGCCCGCCATGCGGGCAACAGCACGGCAAAGATCGTGGCCATGGTCATCATTGGCACCACGGTGGCGAATACCCATGGGTCGCTCATGCGCAGGGCGGAGTCGGTCGTGAACAACCATCGATAGGCGGCGAGCGCGGCGAGCAATCCCGCGGCGATGCCGGGTAGCGCCCATGCCAAGGCCCGCCGCAACACGTGCGCCATGAGCTTCGCGGGTGTGGCACCCAAGGCGCCGCGCAAGGCGAACATGCGGCGGCGCGATATCACCTCGACAGCCTGCACCGAGTAGTGGCCTATGCAGGCGAGCGCCAGGGCGAACCCGGCGAAGCTGGAGAGAAGCACGGCATCGCGGCGCGGTTCCGCGTATGCCGCCTGCGCCACCTGGTCGAGCGCTCGCGCATTGTCGGGTGCGAGGGACGGCGCCATGTCCTCGACGATGCGTGCGAAGGCTTCCGCGGTCGCGGGGCCCACGCCAGGGCCTCGCAGCACGGCATGCATCGATGTCCACTGGCGAACGATGGCGAACGACACGGCATCGATTTGTGCGAGCGGAACGAATACGGCCGGTTCGACCAATGCCGAAACGCCCGCGAGTGGCGTATCGGCGACGACGCCGACGATACGCGCGGCAGGCCGACCAAACGCCGGGCGAACCGTCCCGTCCACGCCCCGTCCATCGACCTGCTCGAGGTAGGCCTGGTTCACCACCACGACGCGCTCCGAATCGTCCCGGTCGCCATCCTCCAGCCATCGTCCACGGGTCTTTTCCAGGCCGAGCGCCTCAAGCGCACCCGGTGTCACCACCACGTACTGCAGCCGCACCACGGCCCCTCCAGGACGAAGGAAGGGCATCACGAAGCCGTCGCCGACGGGAAGCTGGGTGGACCATCCCATGGTTTCGACGCCAGGCAATCGCAAGGCCCTGGTACGCAAGCCTTCGGCGAGCCGTTCGGTGGCGTCCCGCCCCGGATACCATGCCGGCGGCACGCGGACTTCCATCACCAGGGCGTTTGCGTGGTCGAAACCCAGTGGAAGCTGGTCGAGGCGCCACCAGCGCAATGCCGCCGCGGTCGAGGCGCACAGCAGCACGGTCGCCAGCGCGGTCTGCGCCAGGGCCATCGCCGAATACAGCCGGCGCGGCGCGAAAGCAGGCGCCGGATAACCGGGCGCGGCAAAATGCTGGTGGGCCACCGCACCGCATGTAGCCAACAGGGCGGCGAGCAGGACGCTGACAAGTACCGCCACCAGCACGTCGCTTCCGGGTGTCAACGGTCCGGCCGAGGCCAGCCAGCTATCCGGCACGAGAGGACGGACCGACATCACCAGGAGTGCCCCCACAGGCATGCCTATCGCCACCGCGAGCAAGGCGGTGATCACCGCCGCCGACAGTGCCGGAATCCAGGGGCGCCATCCCGTGGCTCCCAGTGCGAACAGCAAGGAGGTTTCCTGCCTGCGGTCCAGTGCGCGGGACAGCATGAGGTTGGAGACATTCATGGCGGCCACGATGAGCACGAGCAGTGCGCTTCCCACGCATAGCCAGACGGTCGTCCTGGCTCCCGGAGCCGTCAGTGCATCCAGGGATGTCGCGCCATACCATTGGCTGTCCGCCGGCTCCAGGTGCAACCTGGCGGCGTTACGTCCGACCGTGTCCGTGACGCTGTCGGAAAACGCCGCGATGCTTCCAGGCGCGAGGAGGGCCACCGCCGTCATGTTCTCCGTGCGATCGGCATCCACGGGCATGACCAGGGGCAGGATCAGGTCGACGTCGGTGAAGAACCGATAGTCCGCCGGCAGGACACCGCTTATACGCATCGGTTGGCCATCGACCAGCAGTACCCGCCCGACCGCCGCCGGGTCGGCCCCGAACCAACGGCGCCACAGGGAATTCGACACCATCACCTCCGCGCCCCCCGAGCGGGACGGCACGCGTTCGCCGAATGCGGGGACGACACCGAGCGTCGGCAGGAACCCCGCATCGACGCGTTGCGTCCGAAGCAGGCCTCGATGACGTCCATAAACGACGTTCATCGCCTCGGGCATGCGGGCGGCACCCCGTGAAAGCACGGGCGCCGGGCTTCCCACCATGCCGTAGAGACTCGGTGAGGCCGCGCGCATGGGATCGTCGGCCGTCCGTCCGCCGTAGACGGCGACACGGGCATGATTGGGCCAGGGTGGCGGACGGAGCAATACGGCTTCCATCAGCGTAAACGCGCCAGCCAGGGCGGCCGCCCCGATGGCGAGCGTCATCGACGCCAGCAAAAGGGAACCCGGCTGGCGCGGCGACGCTCGCCAGAAACGCACGATGTCCACGATCCGGTTCATGGGAACGATGCACTGTGCTGCCGTCGTTCCCCGAGACCCGAATCCGCCTCGCTCTGCAACTGCCGGAACGTGCTCTCGTCGACGACCCTGCCATCGAGGAGGCGAACGGTGCGATCGGCCATCGCGTTGAAACGGTCGTCATGCGTGACCATGCATATGGTCCGGCCGTCCATATGCAGGCTGTTCAACAAGCCCATCACGATTTCGCCGTTGTGCAGGTCGAGGTTACCGGTCGGTTCGTCCGCGAGCAGGATCGAAGGGTCGCCCGCCAACGCCCGTGCCACCGCCACCCGTTGCTGCTGGCCTCCCGATAGCTGGGCCGGGTAGTGACGCATGCGATGCGCCATGCCTACGCTGCCCAATGCGTCGACGACCCGCCGCGCACGATCGCGTGCCAGCATGTCCTTCCGGAAGCTCAGGGGCAGCGCGACGTTGTCCGCCACGTTCAGGTCGTCGATCAGGTTGAACGCCTGGAAGACGAAACCGATATGCAGGTTGCGCAGGCGTGCCCTCTCCGCACGCCCCATGGCGTGGGCCGATTCGCCACGGAAACGCAACTCGCCATGACTGGGTACGTCAAGGAGGCCCATCAGCGACAACAGGGTTGTCTTTCCACATCCCGACGGCCCGGCGATCGAGACGAATTCCCCCTGTCGTACCGTCAGGTGGATGTCGGTCAGCACCTGGCATTCCACCGATCCAGCCTGGAATACCTTGCCGATGCCATGCATCTCGATGATCGCTGGCCGCTTGGGCGCTTGCATCGCGGAACTCCGGTGCGGCGGTTCACCCAGCCTAACTGCACTCCATGGCGTTGTCCCGGGCGCTAGACCTTCCTGTGTCAAGAGAATGCCAACGCTGCCGGAAAGACGTAGCGATAACGCCCGCCAACGTCATGGATGGAGCGGGCACGTTGCCTCCACGATCGGCCCGATGACAGCTTTCACATATGTAAAGTCTTTGTGCCCCAACGGCGTAATCGTTTACATGTAACATCATTTACGTGCCCACTTCATCGTCCGATGCCAGTATCCTTGCCCGCCTGCCGTGCCTCCGTTCGCCGTCGCTCCGTCCCCAAGGCCTTGCCCATGAACCGTAACCCCCGCATCGAAGACCTGATCGCCCGCATGACCCTGGAAGAGAAGGTCGGCCAGCTGGGCGTGTTCGCCGATGCCGTGCGCCCCTTCGCACCCGATATCAACCCGGAGACCAATGCCCGTGGCGCCGCGGAGGTGCTTGAGCAGGTCCGTGCCGGAAGGGTCGGCGCGTTATTCAACGGGGTGGGCGCCACGGAAGGCCGCGAGGCGCAACGTGTCGCCGTGGAGGAGAGCCGCCTCGGGATTCCGCTGCTGTTCGGAGCGGATGTGATCCACGGCATGCGCACCGTCTTTCCGATTCCACTTGGTGAGGCGGCCAGTTTCGAACCGGGCCTCGCCGAGCGCACGGCGCGTGCCACCGCCGTGGAAGCCACCGCGGCGGGCGTCCACTGGACGTTCGCACCGGCGGTGGACATCGCGCGCGACCAGCGATGGGGCCGCGTGGCAGAAGGTGCCGGTGAAGACGTGGTGCTGGGCGCCGCGTTCGCCGTGGCGCGTGTACGTGGCTTCCAGGGCCCGGACCTGACGGCCGACGATGCCCTCCTTGCCACGCCGAAGCATTTCGCCGCCTATGGCGCCGTCGCCGGCGGCATGGAATACAACGCCGTCGACATCGCGCCACAGACGCTCCGCGATGTGCACCTGCCGCCCTTCAAGGCGGCCATGGACGCAGGTGCGCTCACCTTCATGAGCGCGTTCAACGACATCAACGGCGTGCCGGCATCGGCCAACCGCGAACTGATGACGGATATCCTGCGTGGCGAATGGGGCTTTGAAGGCCTCGTCGTCTCCGACTACACCGCCGATATGGAATTGATCGCCCACGGCTTCGCCGACGACGAACGCGATGCGGCGCGCCTGGCGTTCCTTGCCGGCGTGGACATGAGCATGCAGAGCGGCTTCTATGCGGCGCACCTGGCCGATCTCGTCGAGAAGGGCGACGTGCCGATGGAAGTGCTCGACGAAGGCGTGCGCCGTGTGCTCTCGGTGAAGCATGCCATCGGCCTGCTCGACAACCCGTACCGTTCGCTCGATCCCGCCGTCGAGGCGGATACCTCACGCAATGCCGCTCATGCGGCGCTCGCGCGCGATGCATCGCGTCGTTCCATCGTCTTGCTCAAGAACGACGGCGTGCTGCCACTGCGCAAGACCGGACAGAAAATCGCGCTGATCGGCCCGTTCGCGACCGACGTCGACAACCTCGAAGGGTGCTGGACGTTGTTCGGCGACAAGCGGCGCCACGTCAACATCGAGACTGGACTGCGCGCCGCCCTGGAGGACGAGAGCCTGCTCGACGTCGTCGTCGGCTGCGGCATCGAAGACCCCATCGAGGGTGGCATCGAGGCCGCCGTGGCCGCCGCGAAACAGGCGGACGTGGTGCTGCTTGCCATTGGTGAACCGCAGAATTATTCCGGCGAAGCGCAGTCGCGCACGCAGATCGTGGTCCCTCCGGCACAACAGGCGCTGGCCGAAGCCGTGGCGGCGACGGGCACACCGGTCGTGGTTCTCCTGAAGAATGGCCGGGCGCTGGCACTCACCGGTGCCGTGCGCGAGGCCAACGCGATCCTCGTCACCTGGTTCCTCGGCAGCCAGACCGGCCCCGCGATCGCCGATGTGGTCTTCGGCGATTACAACCCCTCGGGGCGCCTGCCCGTGAGCTTCCCTCAGGATGCCGGGCAGCAGCCCTATTTCTACAACCACCTTCGCACCGGGCGTCCGGAGTTGAACGACCAGCCACCGGCCTTCAAGTCGCGCTATCGCGAAGTCACGTTCGACGCGTTGTACCCCTTCGGCCATGGGCTCAGCTACACGAGCTTCGAGTACGGCCTCCCCCAGGTGAAGTCCACGGTGGGTTGGGATGAAACCATCGTCGTATCGGCCACCGTGACCAACACGGGAAAGGTCGCCGGTGAAGAGGTGGTGCAGCTGTATATCCACGATCGCGTGGCCAGCCGTGTCCGCCCTGTGCGCGAGTTGAAAGCCTTCCGCAAGATCGCGCTCGTCCCCGGCGCATCGGAGGAAGTGTCTTTCGAATTGACTCGCAAGGATCTTGCGTTTACCCATCGCGACGGCACCACGTTCGAAGCGGAGCCGGGCGACTTCCAGGTATGGGTCGCGGGTTCGTCGGCGGCGGGCATACCTGCGACGTTCGTACTACAGGGCAGCTGACGACATAGGCATAATCCCGCGCCAAGCAGGCAGGAAGACTACATAGCTGTCCTCGTCACCCGGTACCGGGGCCACCCGCCTTGTCATAGCGTACGCATCCCATGAAGGAGCGTACGATGAAGGAACGACATCGGATCTCGCGCCGAGCGGCCATATGCCGCGTGTGCGCAATCCTGTGCGCGGCGCTCGCGCCCCTGCCGTGCATTGCCGAGGCCGCACCCCCGCAACCCGGCGTCGCACCGATCGACTGGCGGGCCTGCACACCGGACCTGGTAAGTGAGCAATGGATCACCGTCCTGGGCGAACGGCTTGAATGCGGCAGCATGCTGGCTACACCCGACGAGGATGCCACCGGAAGTGGCCGGTTCAACGTGGGTCTCGTACGGCTCAAGGCAGGACGACCCGAGCAACGAGAAGCCGCCATTTTCTTCAATTTTGGCGGCCCTGGTGCCAACCCGCTGGATTTCCTTCCACCCACCGCCTACCTCTGGGCCTCACGCTCCATCGACCATCCATTGGATGGCGACAAGCGGCGCCTGGCCGACCGCTTCGATCTCGTCGCGGTGATTCCACGAGGATTGCGTGGTGGAACCCGCTTTGCGTGTGGACCTTATCCGGAATTCCTCTCGGGGAATGACCCGGCGGTCTCCCTGGCTGACTGGAACTGGCTCGGTTTCGTACGAGCCGCCAGGACGTTTGCGGGTACTTGTGGCGAGCATTCCCTGCATCCATACGTGGGCACGCTGCAACATGTCGTCGACATGGAACATGCCAGGCGCGCCCTGAACGAGCCCGTGATGCACTTCGTCGGTACTTCTTACGGCTCCTGGGTCGGCGCCTTCTACGCGTCGATGTACCCGCGGCACAGCGGACGCATCGTGCTGGATTCCGTCATGAACTACGCCGGGACGTTCGAGCAGCAGGTCACTGATTTTCCCCCCGAACGCCAGGCGCTGTTCGCACGAAACGCCTTGCGGCCGGCCCTCGCCCGGCCCGGTGTGTATGGCATCGGCAGCGATCCACGGGTGGCGATGTCCCGCTTTCGCGACATGCCATATCGGGCGCTTCGGCTGTGGCCCCTGGCGATAAACACGCCCCACCAACTGGCTGCGGCGTTGACCCTCGCGGATTGGATCAGGGCCGATATGCAGATATCCAGCGATCGTCTTATGGCGCGCTTGCGGAATCACCTCTTCAGTCCGGATACCGGCGCGAACGACGCGATCAAGGAGGCGGCGGCGGAACTGGCCTCCCGGCTGGACCAGGTGAACGATCCGACGCTGGACGACGTGATCGACCATTCCGTATACGTCGCCGTCGTTTGCGGCGACACGCCATGGCGGAGCGATCTCAAGGCGTGGCGCGCGCTGGCCAACCGGATAGGAGCGAACTACCCGGCCGCAGGGGGCGGATCGGTCACCATGGGCCTGATCTGCGCTCACTGGCCCTCGGCGCCCCGATGGAGCCCCACGCTGACGGAACTGGCGAAGGCACCGCCGTTGCTGATGGTTCAATCCGAGTTCGATCCGGTGACGCCGCTCACGGGCGCCATGAAGGCATTCGACGCATCGCCCGATGCGTACATCGTCCTGGCGCGTGGCTCGGAAATGCACGGGCTGTTCGGCCAATCGGCGACACCATGCGTCGAACGTGCCGTCGGCCGTTTCCTCCTCACCGGCGAACGGCCGGCCTCGCACCTGTCGAGCTGCGATTTCGTCGCACCGCCCGTGCGGCGAGACATCCGCGAGGTGAGCGACGCACCCACGGAAAGCGATACCCGCGACGAGCTACGGCGTCTCTATCGGCACATCTGACAGGGATGGCGCAATGTCATCGGGCCACCACGTACCTTGGTACGATGCGCCCGCCTATCGGCGACGCGCATAATCCGGGCAATCTCAGTCACGGGAATGCACACATGAACGACCTGACCGGCAAGGTCGCCCTCGTCACGGGCGCAGCCAGCGGCATAGGCCGTGCGATCGCCGCGGCCTACGCATCGGCTGGGGCATCGGTCGCCGTTGCCGACATCGCTCACGACAAGGCGAAGCAGGTGGCCGCCGATATGGAGGGACGCGCCATCGGTATCGCCATGGACGTAACCGACGAAGCACAGGTCGACGACGGCTTCGCCCGCGTGGAACATGAGCTCGGGCCGGTCGATATCCTGGTAAGCAACGCTGGCGTGCAGATCATCTCGCCACTGGTCGACCTTACTCTCGCCGACTGGAAGCGCATGCTGGCCATCCACATGGACGGTGCGTTCCTCACCAGCCGTGCCGCCATGCGCCAGATGGTGGCCTCCGGCCGGGGCGGATCGGTGATCCTGATGGGATCGGCGCATTCGCACGTGGCGTCGAAATTCAAGGCACCGTACGTCGCGGCAAAACACGGCTTGCTCGGCCTTGCCCGCGTGATCGCCAAGGAGGGCGCCGCCGATGGCATACGATCCAACGTGCTCTGCCCGGGGTTCGTGCGCACGCCTCTGGTCGAAAAGCAGATTCCGGAGCAGGCGCGCGAACTGGGCATCTCCGAGGAGGAGGTCGTCCGCGACGTGATGCTGCGCGACACCGTCGACGGTGAATTCACCACGCTTGAGGATATCGCCGAAGCCGCGCTGTTCCTCGCGGGTTTCGGGTCGAAGGCCTTGACCGGACAGTCGCTGGTCGTGACGCATGGCTGGCACATGCAATGATGGAACAAACGCGGGCGGCCCTGTCCAGGTGGTAGGCGCTTTCGGCGTTGTCCATCCTTTGCACTGAAGAAGTGCGGGTAAAGGGCCGGAGTCGCATCCGGCACGATCCGACAGATAGCGCGCGATGCTGCTCCTAAGGTGAAAGGACATTCCCTGAAAGGAGCTTCATCATGTACCGACGCCGCCTTCTCTGTGCCCTCCTCTGTCTGTTCGCGTATCCGGCCTCCACGTTCGCCGCGACGATCGATGCCGATGCCATTCCGTGGCGGCCGTGCACGTTCGATGAAACCGGCTGGAACGCTCCAGCCCTCGTCGATCGCCTGCAGTGCGGCACCATGCAGGTGCCGTTCAACCACCGCCATTCCGACGCCGGCGAGGTCGAGGTAGGGCTGATCCGCGTCCTCGCCGGAGATCCCGCGCGACGCGAGGGTACGATCTTCTTCAACTTCGGCGGCCCCGGCGGCAATCCTCGTAAGTTCCTTCCTTCCCTGGCGGACGGGTGGAACGCGCTCGATGCGAGCGATGCCGTCTTCGGCCTCCTGCGCACCGTGGCGGATCGTTACGACCTCGTCGCCGTCGTACCCCGAGGCCTCGCCGGCGGCCGTATCTACGATTGTCTTGCCGGCCGCGAGGGCATTCCGTTCAACGACCTCGCGGCGGATCAGGGCGAGGACAACTGGCGTTCGGCGGAACGGGATGCCCTGTCGTTCGCGGCCGATTGCACTAAGGACCCGTTCTTCCGGGTGGTGGATACGGAACAGCATGTCCATGACATGGAATATGCGCGCCGGCTGTTCGGTGACGCTCCACTCAACTTCTACGGCACGTCCTACGGCACGTGGGCCGGCGCATGGTATGGCGCGATGTATCCCGAACACGTGGGACGCATGCTCTTCGACTCCAGCATGGATGTCACGCGGGATTTCCAGGACGCGGTGTACACGCAAGTCGTGGGTTTGCACAATCTGTTTCTCGTCGACGCGGCACGCCCTGCGCTCGCCGCGCCGGAACGGTACGGGCTAGGGACCGATGAAGATGCGCTGCTCGACCGTGTTCGCACCATGCCGATGCGTGCACATGCCAAGTGGGCGACTTCGATCGGCAGTCCCGCCCAACTCGCCGCGGCGCTGACCATGGTCGATTGGCTCCGCGACGACCAGGCACTGGACGAACCCGCGTTGACTGCGCGCGTCACCGCGTACCGCTTTCATGCCGATGACGATACGAATGCCGAGATCCGTGACGCGGCGAACGACCTTCTGGCGTCTTACTTCTACGATGGTCCGAACCCCGCCGAAGCCTTCCTGGGCACCGATGGGCTCTCCGTCTACCGCGCCGTCACGTGTAACGACACCCCATGGACCTCCGGCTCGTCGTTCTGGCGTGCCCTGTCGCTACATACGGCGTCCCGCTTTCCCGGCGGCAGTTCCAGCGAGGCACATGGCGGGCTCACCTGCGCCAGCTGGCTCGCTCGCGGCAACATGCGTCCCGACATGGCCGTGCTGGGTACCATCCCGGCCTTCCTGATGATCCAGGCCGAATTCGATCCTGCGACCTCCCTTGCCGATGCAGACCATGTATTGGAAAGCTACGACAACGCACGCATGGTGCTGGCGAAAGGACTGCATGGTCACGGCGTGTTGATGAGCCTCGCGGCGCCGCGGTGCGTCGTGGCCGCGGCCGGCACCTATCTTCTGACAGGACGGGTACCGGATACGAAACGCGTGTCATGCGAGGCAGGGGCTACGCGAGTCCCACGACCGGCCGACGACCGGTCGCGTGCCATCGGGAAGCATCTCGAACGCCTGAGCAAGTTCATCTGATAGGGCTGCGCGCGGATCACGTTCCTGTCCGCGCGCAACAGGAAAGATCCGTCGGCAAGAGGGTTTCCACTGACGGTGACGAGGGCATGACACTGGTTCGATTCCTCGTCATTCACCGATCCGATAACGGAGGTAGTCCGCTACCGATCCTCGGCACCAACCAATAATTTGGTCGGCTGCCCCGCCCTATAGGACATCGATGAAACCTGTCTCTCTTGGCCTGCTCGCCATGGCCCTCGCCACCTCCCTCCCTGCCCCGGCGGAATCCGTTGTTCCGCTCACCTGGACACCCTGCGACAGCGTGCCCGCGGCGGCCGCCAACGTCGCGGCCCGCATGGAATGCGCACGCCTGGCCGTGCCGCGTGACCATGCCAACCCCGCGGCCGGCACGCTGGACCTGGATGTGGTGCGAGTGAGAGCCACTGCTGAACGGGGCGCGCGCCATGACGGCACCTTGCTCCTGGAGCAGGATGAATTCGCGGGTCCCTTGGACCAGTCCGTAGCGGCGATGGCCTCGAGATGGCTCGAAGGTGATGAGAACTGGCGCGACGTAGCGCGTCGCCTCGACCTGGTTGGCCTTGCACCACGCCTCATGGACGACGCAAGCGGGAACGACTGCCTGTCGGCGACCTCACGGCTGCCCCGCCATGCTTCATTGGGTGCCGACACGACCAACGCCAACTTCGCTGTCGCAGAAAATCTCGCCCGGGCCGTAGGCACGGCATGCCAGAACGACCCGATGCATTCGCATATCGGCATGCGGCCGCGCGTGGAGGACATCGACATGCTGCGCAACGCCCTCGGCCAATCCAGGCTGCACATCCTCGGTACCGGCTACGGCGGCTGGGTGGCGACGTACTACGCCGAACGTTACCCGCGGAACGTCGGCCGCCTGTTACTCGATAGCACATGGGATGCGGACGGCTCCATCTCCGAAGCGATGGAAGCACGCATCGCCGAACGCGGGCGGACGATCCGCCGGGCGATCTCGACCCTGGTCGGCACCCCCGATCGTCATGGCTGGGGTACCGATGCCAGCGACATCCATCGACGTCTCGGCATGCTTCCGGCTTCGGCACATGCCGTTTGGATGCGCAACGTGGATGGCGCCCACGAACTGTCGGCCGTGCTCGCGATGGGACGCCTGTGGGAGCGTGATCCCACGCTTTCAACCAACGCGCTTCGCGGCTCCCTCGCAACGACGCGATTCGCGGTCGATGCCAAGGACGATGGCGCCATCCGTGCCGCGGCGGAACGCCTGCTCGATCGGCTCGATGCCGAAGGAAACGGCGATTCTTACGGTTTCGGGCCCCGGGCCGACGGCATCCCACCCTCGGTCGTGGCCAGTGCCTTCGCGGCACGCTGCAACGACGGTTCGTGGGGCACGCGTCGCCGATACTGGCGCGACCGGACGCTTGAACTGAGAGAAGCATGGCCAGCCGGCGCCGGCAACGAGACCTTCCAGGGCATGGTCTGTAGCGAATGGCCGGGCGCCTTCGAAAAGATCATCTCGGCGCCCATGCTCCGCGACGTGCCACGGTTCCTCATGCTGCATGCGGAATTCGACGAAGAAGCACCGTTGCGCAACGCGGCGATGATGCTCAACGCGCATCCGAACGCCACCATGGTCGTGGCACGTGGCCTGCGTGCGCATGGCGTGGTCACACGCACGGACCGTCCCTGCGTGTCGGCCGTGGCCGGCCGGTTCCTCGCGGACGGCCTGCTCCCCGCCAACAAGCTGACCAATTGCAGGCTACCCGACGCTTCGCCCGCCCCCTGACGCATGGGTCAGAACATCACCTGTGCGCGCAACTCGACTATCCGGGGATCGACGCGTACGTCGCGTCGATCGCTGATGGCCCGGACATAGTTACCCTGGAACTTGAGGTACTTCGTGAGGTACCAGTTCGCACCGAAGGTCCAGTCGTGTTCGGTGCCGCCCAGCGTGGGGCCATCGTCCAGGTCGAGCGTGCTGTAACGGAGCACGAATTCCAGCGCGCCCCAACGGCCCTTCGGCACCACGTCGGAAACATTGCCCGCGCTGTACGAGCGCGACTCGCCCGTAGCCACCCAACTGCCGAATGCGTACCAGCCGTGCGCCTTATAGGCAGGCTTGTTCTCCAGCTTTACCCTGGCATCCAGGTATTCGCCCTGCACCGACCATGGTCCACCGATCCACAACGCCTCGAGTCCGCGGCGGTCCACGTGCTCGGCCACGCTCAGCGCACCTGAGTCGATCAGGCGCCGGGTGACAAGCCCTGCTTCCGGCAACGCTCGCAAGCGGACGCTCGGTGGCGTATAGCGGCCACGGCCGTCGCTCGTTCCATAGGGCGTTTCACGCGACAACGATCCGCCGATATGCAGGACGTCGCCCGGCGTGTTCAGCGGTGTCCACGCCGCGCGGCCGGCCACCATGTGGCCGTCCAGGTCACCCTGGAGGTTGCCGCCGTTGTAGTAGCCCAGCTGCACGAGATAGGCCTTGCGCGTAAGCGCCCAGTCGATACCCAGGCGGCGGTTTGCATAGATGGCCTGCATGGGAAGCGACGTTTCCAGGAAGGACGTGCTGCCCGTGCTGGTATTGCCCTCGAAACCGACAGGGGTCTTCATGAAACCGATGCGCACCGCACCGGCGTCGCTGCCCAGCACGGCCTTGCTCTGCAAGCGGAAGAACACGTCCAACCAAGTCCTCGCCTGGAAATCGAATACCGCCGTGGCGTCGTACACGCCCTTCTTGCGGACGAAGAAACCGAATTCCTTGCGGCGGTTGGTCTGCGCGTCCTCGTAGATGCCCTGGTCGTGCGAGAAGCGGTCCAGGTCGTACTGGTACTTCACCGATAGGCCCACGTCGGTGCCATCGGCGAACACGTAATGGGTCGGCCAGTTGGTGCGCCAGTCGTAAACGTTGCGTGCGACATCGGCCGCCTCCGCGAGCACGGGGGCGATCAGCGCCACGGCGCCGAGGATGAACTTCTTCAAGCGGGTACCCCTTCCAAAGGCAGGCGGCGGCGCCGGCTGCGATATGAACCTGACTATACAGCGGGCATGAGAAACGACTCAACGCCCTGATACATCATCGGCAGGACACGCAAGGGCTTGAAAGCCACCGGACTTTGCCCTTCCCGATAGGAGGCGCGCCCAGGGCGGAGGGGACTAGCGGATAAGCCGGATCTCGAACAAGGAGGGCCAGCGCTTGCCGGTCACGAACAGACGGTCGTGCACGGCGTCGTAGGCGATGCCATTGAGCACGTCATCGCCGGGATCGTCGAGCCGGGTCGTATCCATCAAGCCCTTCAGGTCGATCCAACCGACGACGTGACCCGTGGCGGGGTCGATGCGGGCGATGCGGTCGGTCTGCCAGATATTGGCGTAGATCTCGCCCTTCACCCATTCCAGCTCGTTGATGTTCCGCACCGGAACGCCGTCCGCGGTCACATCGATGGACCCGGTGCGATCGAAGTTGGCCGGGTCGAGGACACGAATGGTGGGCGTGCCGTCGCTCATGTAGATGTGCGCCGCGTCGCGGGTGAACGCCCAGCCTTCGCCGGAATAGCGGAAGCCCCCCACCAGCCGGAAGCTGGCCTTGTCGTAGACGAAGGCGACGCCCTCCTGCCAGGTCAGCTGTACCAGCTTCGTGCCCGTGGCGACGATGCCCTCGCCGAAATAGCCCGGCGGCGTGTCCAGCCGCTGCACCACCTCGCCCGTCGCCGGCTTCACCTTGCGGACGGTGGACATGCCACGCTCGCCGGTGCTTTCGTAAAGATAGCCGTCTTCATAGAACAGCCCTTCGGTGAAGGCTTGCGGGTCGTGCGGATAGGTATGCACCACCTTATAGCCATACACGGGGATGGTTCCGGCCGAGACGTGCGCGGCGAAGGAACCCGCGACCAGCGCGAAGAATGCGAATGCGGCGATCTTGTTCAAGGGAAGGACTTCCACGATGCGGTGATCATCGTCGACACCACATCAGGATCGACAGGCGAGGGTATGATTCTCGCATGACGACGACGCCGATTTCGCCTGCCCGCATGCCCGCAAGCCGGGGGGACACGTTGACCGGCATCGCTTGCGGCATGGGAGCGGGCGCGTTGTGGGGACTAGTGTTCCTCGCTCCCGAACTGGTGCGCGAGTTCGGGCCGCTGCAACTGAGCATCGGCCGATACCTCTGCTACGGACTGATCGCGGCGACACTCATCGCACCGCGATGGCGCTCGCTGACCGCCTTGATCGGCCGGCGCCAATGGCTGAGCCTCATATGGCTCGCCTTCGCGGGCAACACGCTCTACTACATCCTGCTATCGGCCGCCGTGCAGGTCGGCGGCATCGCCATGACGTCACTCGTGATCGGTTTCCTGCCGGTGGCGGTCACGGTCATAGGCAGCCGCGACGAGGGTGCCGTGCCCCTCACGAAGCTCCTGCCATCCCTGCTGCTATGCGCGATGGGGGCCGTCTGCATCGGTTGGCAGACACTGGCCGGGCCATCTGCCGGCTCGATCGGCCGACAGATGATCGGACTGGCTTGTGCCATCGGCGCGTTGGCGTCATGGACCGCGTATGCGATAGGCAATGCGCGCTGCCTGGTTCGCCTCGAACATGTTTCGGCGCACGATTGGAACCTGCTCACCGGGATCGTCACCGGCGCACAAAGCATCGTCCTGGTTCCGCTCGCGCTCGTCCTTGAAACGACAGGTCACAGCCGTGGCGACTGGATGCGCTTCGGCATGGTCTCGGTCGGCGTCGCCGTCCTCGCCTCCATGACGGGCAATGCGTTGTGGAACCGGATGAGCCGCCTGCTGCCGCTGACACTCGTCGGCCAGATGATCCTCTTCGAGACCATCTTCGCCTTGATCTACGGCTTTCTCTGGGAGTGGCGCTTGCCAACGGCGTTGGAACTGGCGGCGCTGGTCCTGGTGGTCATGAGCGTCGTCTCATGCCTCGCGGCCCATCACAGGCCCGCGGACGCTCGACGGTATCCGAATCGATCGATTCAAGCGCTCCCGCGAGACGGGAGCGCTTGACGATCGATCAACGCGATATCGATCGCAGGATCAGATCGCGTAGTACATCTGGAACTCGAGCGGGTGCGTGCTCGCGCGATAGCGCGTCACTTCCTGCATCTTCAGCGCGATGTAGCCATCGATGAAGTCGTCGGTGAACACGCCACCGGCCTTCAGGAAGTCGCGATCCTTGTCGAGGGCGACGAGCGCCTCGTCGAGGCTGGCGCAGACCTGCGGGATCTTCTTCTCTTCTTCCGGCGGCAGGTCGTAGAGATCCTTGTCGGCCGGCGCGCCCGGGTCGATCTTGTTCAGGATGCCGTCGAGGCCAGCCATCATCAGCACGGTGAAGGTCAGGTAACCCGACTGCATCGGATCCGGGAAACGGATCTCGATACGACGCCCCTTCGGGCTCGACACGTACGGAATACGGCAGGAAGCCGAGCGGTTGCGTGCCGAGTAGGCCAGCATCACCGGCGCCTCGAAGCCCGGGACCAGGCGCTTGTAACTGTTCGTGGTGGAGTTGGCGAAGGCATTGATCGCCTTGGCATGCTTGAAGATGCCGCCGATATACCACAGCGCCGTCTGCGAGAGGCCACCGTAGAGGTCGCCCGCGAACAGGTTCTCGCCGTTCTTCGACAGCGACTGGTGCACGTGCATGCCCGAGCCGTTGTCGCCGACGATCGGCTTCGGCATGAAGGTGACGGTCTTGCCGGCCTGGTGGGCGACGTTCTTGATGACGTACTTCATCGTCATCAGTTCGTCGGCCTTCTTCACCAGGGTGTTGAAGCGGGTACCGATCTCGCACTGGCCGGCGTTGGCCACTTCGTGGTGATGCACTTCGACCACCTGGCCCAGCGACTCCAGCACCTTGCACATGTCGGCGCGCAGGTCACCCAGGCTGTCCACGGGGCTGACCGGGAAATAGCCGCCCTTCACGCCCGGGCGATGGCCGGTATTGGTGCCGTCGTACTTGTAGCGCGAGGACCAGGCGGCTTCTTCCGAGCCGATCTCGTAGAACACGCGGCCCATGTCGTTCTGCCAGCGCACCGAGTCGAAGATGAAGAACTCGGGCTCCGGGCCGAAGAACGCCGTGTCGGCGATGCCGGTGGACTTCAGGAAGGCTTCGGCGCGCTTGGCGATGGAACGCGGATCGCGGCCGTAGGCCTGCATGGTGCTCGGCTCGAGCACGTCGCAATGCATGATCAGCTGCTTGTGGGCGCTGAACGGGTCGAGGTGCGCCGTTTCCGGGTCCGGCATGAGGACCATGTCCGATTCGTTGATGCCCTTCCAGCCGGCGATCGACGAACCGTCGAACATCTTGCCGTCTTCGAAGGTGCCCTCGTCGATGGCATGGGCAGGGAACGTGACATGGTGGTGCTTGCCGAGGATGTCGGCGAAGCGCAGGTCGACGAACTCGATTTCCTCGTCCTGGATCAGGTTCAGCACTTTGGAAGCGGCGGACATACAAACCTCGAATGGGTATGGGGCGGAGTGCATTTAGCAATCGCTATGCCAGCGTTTCCGCCATCGACGGACCGGCCTGGGGCAAGCCTCGGCATCATAGAACGGGTCAACGCCTCGTGTGCAAATGCACCATATTGGTGCGTCTACTGTCCCAATGCACCGTTCTGGCCGCCTTTCAGCGTTTTTCGCGACGACCGGCCTCATCGTTTACCCTGCGTCGCGGCCTGGGCCGCTTCCCACCACGCTGCTTCCCATCCCCAGGCGGCGGCGCATCTTCATTTCGGGTAATGGCATGACGAACGAACACGATGACGACACCCTCGACACCGGGCGACGCCGCCTGCTCGGGGGCATGGCCACCACGGGCGCGTTGCTTGCGCTGGGTGGGCTGCAGGAGGCCGTCGCCGACGGCAGGACTCCCACGGCACGGCCCGGTGGAAAGGACCTGGATGCCCTCCTCGACAAGCACATCCAGACCGTCGTGGTGATCTATGCGGAGAACCGCAGTTTCAACAACCTGTTCGGCGACTTCCCGGGCTTGCAGCAACCACTGAGCGCGGTGCCCCAGGAGCGGTACATCCAACGCGATCGCGACGGAACCGTCTTCAAGACGCTTCCGCCGATCTGGGGTGGCATGGTGCCCCATGAACAGGTCGTCGATCACAAGAGCTACAAGATCGTCGAGAAAGATATCGCCGGCTTGCCCAATGCACCCTGGGCCTTGCATACGGGCGACGGCACGCCGCTGCCGCATGGCCTGGTCACGCGCGACCTCGTGCATGCCTTCTACAACAACCAGCTGCAGATCAACGGCGGCAGGAACGACGGCTTCGTGGCCTGGGGCGACAACGGCGCGCTCACCATGGGCTACTACGCCAGCACGCCCGTGCACCTGCGCCTCTGGCGCCTCGCCGAGCAGTTCACCCTCTGCGACAACTTCTTCATGGGCGCGTTCGGCGGCTCATTCCTCAACCACCAGTACCTCGTGGCCGCGCAGCCGCCTTTCTATCCCGATGCCGACAAGAGTCCCGCACAGTTCAACATCGCGGTGACCGAAAGTGGCGACCCCAAGGATCACCGCCTGAAGATGGCCGAGGATTCGCCGGCCAGCGCCATGCAGGGCAAACCGAAGTTCGCACACCACAATTCGCTGACGCCGGATTTCTGGGCCGTGAACACCATGGGTCCGCCCTACTCGCCCGGCTTCAACGTGGACCGCAAGAATCCCCTGCTGACCGATGCGACCAGTGCGAATACGCTGCCGCCGCAAACGCACAGGCACATCGGCGACCTGCTGTCGGACAAGGGTGTCGACTGGGCGTGGTACGCGGGTGGCTTCCAGGCCGCGCTCGATGGCAAGGGCGATGGAACGGATGGCGCTTTCCCGCAGACGCCGAACTTCCAGGCCCATCACCAGCCGTTGAATTACTTCGTTTCCCTCGCTCCTGGCAGCGAGGCGCGCAAGCGGCACCTGCGTGACGGCGGCTTGGGCGAGACATCCGCGACCAACCGCTTCCTTGCCGACGTGGACGCGGGCAAGCTACCGGCGGTGACGTTCTACAAGCCGCAAGGCAACCTCAACATGCACGCGGGTTACTCCGACGTGGAAGCGGGCGACCGTCACATCGCCAACGTGATCCACCACCTGCGCAAGAGCGCGCAATGGAAGAACATGCTGGTCATCGTCACCTTCGACGAGAACGGCGGCTGGTGGGACCACGTCGCGCCACCCAAGGGAGATCGCTGGGGCCCGGGCACGCGCATTCCCGCGCTGGTGATATCGCCCTACGCGAAGCGCGGACACGTGGAACACACGGTCTACGACACCGGTTCCATCGCCCGCTTCATCACGCGACGGTTCAAGCTGGAAACCCTGCCCGGCCTGAAGATGCGTGACGACGCGATGGTCGCCGCCGGTGGGCCGGCACCTGGTGACCTGACCGAGACGCTGGACTTCAGCCTGAAAGCATAGCCACCCGCTTCGTCGGCGCGGGTTCGCGCCAGAGGGGCACGCATCGGAAGTTCCTGCGATCAGGCGGTCGCATGGCATCGCGTGACGGGGCGGGGTGACCTGCGGCTAAGCTATGGGGCCGTCCCCCATCGGAAAGTCCCCGACGTGAACGACCTGATCAGCGCCATCCTCCTCGGCATCGTCGAGGGGATCACCGAATTCCTGCCCATCTCCAGCACCGGTCACCTGCTTATCGCCGAACGTTGGCTCGGTGCCCGTTCGGACCTGTTCAACGTGGCGATCCAGGCCGGCGCGATCCTCGCGGTCACCTTCATATACTGGCGCACGTTGTGGAGCCTCGCCATGAACTGGCGCAGGCCGGAGACGCGCGACTACGTGCTGAAACTGCTGGTCGCCTTCCTGATCACCGCGGCACTCGGCCTGGTCGTGGCCAAGCTCGGCTTCAAGCTGCCGGAAACCGTGACGCCCATCGCCTGGGCGCTCATCATCGGCGGCATCTGGATGATGGCCGCCGAAAAGCTTGCCGCGCAGCGGCCCGAGCGCGCCTTCATCACCTGGAAGGTGGCGATCCTCGTCGGCCTGGCGCAGATCGTCGCCGGGATCTTCCCCGGAACGTCCCGCTCGGCCGCGACGATCTTCATCGCCATGCTCGCCGGTACGAACAACCGCGCCGCGGCGACCGAGTTCGCGTTCCTCGTCGGCATCCCCACGATGTACGCGGCGACCGGCTATGAATTGCTGAAGACCTTCCAGCACGGCGGCGCCGCCGGAGAGGACTGGACCGGCCTGGGCGTCGCGTTCGTGGTATCCACCATCGTCGCCTTCGTGGCCGTGAAGTGGCTGCTCGGCTACATCCGCTCGCATCGATTCACGGCGTTCGCGATTTATCGCATCGCGCTGGGCATCGCGCTGTTGCTGCTCCTGCCAGCCGGCGGCTGAGACCCGCGACAGCCGCCCACATGGACAAGGTGACCCGCTACCGCTTGCTCGACCTCACGATCGACCTCGCGCGACAGCGGGTCGAACGCGACGGCACGCCGCTGGACGTGGCGGGGCTGAGCTTCCAGCTGCTCGCTTGCCTTGTCGAGCGCGGCGACCGCGTGGTGGGCTTCGACGAGCTGATGTCGGAGGTGTGGGCACCCGCCGTGGTGAACGAGGAAACCGTGACCCAGCGCGTGCGCCTGCTTCGCCAGGCCCTGGGCGACGATGCTCGCCAGCCCCGCTACATCCGCACCGTGCGCAGCCGTGGTTATCAACTGGGTGCGCCGCCGGAACCGCTCACGGGGACCGCGCGACGCCGGCGCACGCTGTGGCCGGCGGTCGCCGCGGTCGGCATCCTCGCCGCGACATCGGTCGGCGTCGGCTTCCTCGCCCGCGAACAGAAGCCCGTGGCCGGAGCGCAACGCGACGTGCTGGACCGCGCGCGCTGGTATGCCGCCATGGGCCAGCGCGACAACAACGAACGCGCCCTCGACCTGTACGACCGCGCCCTGCGCGAAGCGCCGGACGACGTGGAAGCACTATCGGGCGCCAGCCGTGCGCGCTCGGCGCGCAGCTGCCTGTACAACGCCGGCCCGGCGGAAGCGCGCGATGCGCTGCGGCTCGCCACGCGCGCCGTCGCCGTGAGGCCCGACAGCGCCACGACGTGGTCCGCGCTCGGCTATGCGCGTGACTGCCTCGGCGACATTCCCGGCGCCATCGCCGGTTACGAGCGTGCGGTGCGCCTCGACCCCACCGACGACCCGAGCCGCGCCTCCGCCGCCTACCTCTACCAGGAGCAGGGCCGCCTGGCCGACGCCCTGCATGCGAACCTCGACATGCGCGGGGACCCTTCCCGCGTGCGATTCCGTGACGTGCAACTCGCCCGCGAATACGAGCTGCTGGGTTTCGACGCCGTCGCGGAGACCCGTTACAAGCGTCTCTTCGACCTCGCGCCGGACAACGTCTTCGGCAACATCGGCTGGCCCGCCTTCCTTTTCGCCCATGGGCGTTTCGAGGAAGCGCGTGGCGCGCTGGCACAGGCGCGCGCGCGTGGCACCTCGCGCGCCGAGCTGGCCCAGCTGGACGGCGAACTGGCCTTGCGCCGTGGCGATCACGCGGCCGCCGTCAACGCGTTCGCGGAAGCCCGGGCGCTGCGGCCCGACGCCTCCTTGCCCACCACGCTGGCGGTGCTGCATGGCGTGGCGCCGGTCGATCCGGCGTGGCTGACGCAACGCATCGCGGCCACCCGCTCGGCGCTGGCGGATGACCCCTGGCCGGCGACCCGGCTCGAACTCGCCCTGCTGTTGCAAGCGGCGGGCGATCGGAGAGGCGCGGTCGAGGCCCTCTCCGATGCCGTGGACAAGGGCTGGCGCGACGCCGGTTACCTGCGCGCGTCGCCGCTGTTCTCGCCGCTGGCCGGCGACCCCGGCTTCGACGCGGTGCTCGACACCATTGCCCGCCGCGTCGAGGCCGAACGGAACCGTGTCCTTCAAGCGCCCTGGCGGCCGCCCGACCTCGGCGCTTCCGCGCGTTAAGGCAACGACTTCAGCACGATGTCGCGGAAGATCGCCTGCGACTGGGCATGTGCGTAGCCCTGGTTATAGGCCTGGCTGGTGATCACCGCGACCAGGCCACGCTCGGGCAGCACGAAGACATAGTTGCCACCATTGCCCCCCATCGCCCACACCTTCGTCTCCACGCCGGCGACGGGGAAGCGGAATTGCCACCAGAGGTAACCGTAATCGGCGTCGTCCCGCGCCTGTACGTGCGGCGTCAGCATTTTGGCCACCCACGCGGCTGGCAGCACCGCTTTCCCCTGCCAGCGGCCCCCGTCCGCGGCGAGCTGGCCGAGCTTTGCCAGGTCGCGCGAACGGTAGCGCGTTCCGCCACCGCCCATGCCGATGCCCTCGCTCGACACGTTCCACTTCACCTGGGAGATGCCCAGCGGCGCCTCCAGCACCTCATGCGCGAACGACGCCAACGGCTGCTTCGTCGCCCGCTCGACCACGGCCCCCGCGACGAACACCCCCGCCGTGCAATAGGAGAACGTACGGCCGTAAGGCGAATCCTTGGGCCGGCTCACCCACGGCGCATACCCGCGTACCGGCAGGTTGAGCGCGAAATCCAGCCAGCGCTCGGACACGTACATGCGCTCTTCGTTGCCCGTGGAGAACGAATTGTCGTCGTCGCACTCCCAGACCGAACTCATCGTCAGCAGGTCTTCGAGTGTGATCGCCTCGCGGCGGGGGTCCGGACGGTCCAGGTGGATATCGGGAAAGAACGCGTACACCGGTGCCGTCACATCGCGGATCGCGCCGCGCTGGATGGCCGCTCCCACCAGCATGGCGGTCAGGCTCTTGGTCGCCGAACGGACATCGTTGAGCAGGTCGGCGGCACCGCCGTTGAAGTAACGCTCGTAGACCAGGCGGCCGTGGTCGGCGACGACCACGCTGGTGATCTTCTTGTACGTCCCGTCGGCGATCTTGTCCTCGACGGTGGCGAGGGTGGCGGTCTTCCAGCCGAGCGCGCCGGCGTCGGCCGTGGGCCAGCCATCGTCCGCCTGCTTCGGTGGCTGGTATTGAGCCGCGCTGGTGGGAAAGGCGATGGCGAACGCCAGCGCCGCAACGGCGCGGCGCATGCCGGGGAAGGACGGACGAGTGGTGGTGCGGCGCATGGTCGGGCTCCCGTGGTGGAGCCCCGAGTGAAGCGCCAGGCACCGTGAAGCGCCTGAAGTGCGGGTGAAGATTTATGAAGCGGGGCGGCGCCTAGGCGACCGCCGCGATTTCCAGTGGCTGGGCCTTGCGCATGCGGGCGAGTTCCGCCTGTTGCTGTTGCACGAGCTTGCACTTCGGCTCGCTGGTGCGCTGGAACAACTCGCTGGTCCACTCGATGAAGGCTTGCACCCTCGCCGAGAGATGACGCTTCTGCGGGTAGACGATCCACAGGTTCGATCCCGTGGAGATCGTGTCGGTCATGATGATCTCGAGCAAGCCCTTCTCCAGGGCGCTCGCCGCCAGGCAATGCGGAGCCTGGATGATGCCCAGGCCGGCGATCGCCGCCTGGATCACCGACTCCCCGTCGTTGATCAGCATGTGCGCGTCGACGTCCACCGACACGCGGCCGCTCGGCGAATCGAACTGCCACTGGTAAGGCTTGCCCGTGCTCGGATGGACGAAATTCACCGAGCGGTGGTTCTTCAGGTCCTCGATCGAGGTCGGCATGCCGTGCCGCGCCAGATAGGACGGCGCCGCGCACAGGACATTGCTGAAATGGCCGATCTTGCGCGCGATCAGGCTCGAATCGGCCAGTTCGCCCATCCGGATGGCGCAATCGAAACCTTCCTCGTTCAGGTCGAACGGGAAGTCGCACATCGTCAGTTCGAGGCGGATATCGGGGAATTTGTGCTCGAACTCGGCGAGGTTGGGGATCAACGCCGCGCGGCCGACCGCCGACGAAGCCGCCACGCGCAACTTGCCCGCCGGCTTGGTCTTGGCGTACCCAAGAGCCTCCGTGGCCTCGGTCAGGTCGGCCAGGATCTCCTTGCAACGCGTATAGAAAGCGGCGCCATCGTCGCTCAACCTCAGCGAACGTGTCGATCGGAAAAACAGCCGGGCGCCCAGGCTTTCCTCAAGCCGCGAGATGGCCCGGCTGACCCCCGACGGGGTCATCTGCAGGTGTTGCGCGGCGGCGGAAAAGCTCTTGGCTTCCACCACGCGGACGAAAACGCTGATCGCGGAAAAGTCTTCCATCGTCGACTCCGGGGATTGCATTCATGACTGAGCGTCACAGGCGGAATGATTGTAGACCCATTTTTCGCTTGACGAGCAAGACCTAGATTTCGCCACCTGCGACGGACCGACTTGACCTCAACCAACGTTGAGGCCGCACGCTGCGCGGCCGCCGAAAGATCTTGCATCCCCCTCGACACTCCAGGACCCGTCATGAAGAAGAAAATCCTGTTCGGTTCGACCGCCCTGGCGGTCGCCGTCGCCTCGGCGATCTGGCTGAGCTCCGGTGGCACGCCAAGCCATGCCGCCGAACCCGCCGCCGCGCCGCCGGCTCCCGAAGTGACCGTCGCCCAGGTGCTGCTGCGCCCGGTGTCGGACACCAACGCCTTCACCGGCCGGATCCAGGCGGTGGACACGATCCAGATCAAGCCGCGTGTCAGCGGCTACGTCGATTCGATCCACTTCCGCGAAGGCGCGACGGTGAAGAAGGGCGACCTGCTCTTCACCATCGACCCGCGCCCGTATCGCGCCGAAGCGGACCGCCTCGCCGCCAATCTCGCCCAGGCCAGGGCCGAAAGCAGGAACGCCGACGCCAACGCCGCCCGCGGCGCCAAGCTAGTGGAACAGCATGCGGTGTCGCGCGAAGAAGCCGACCGCCTCGATACCGCCGCCGCCAGCGCCAAGGCGCAGGTGGCCTCGGTGCAGGCCGCGCTCGATAACGCCCGCCTCAACCTGTCGTTCACCGAGGTGCGCGCCCCTGTCGACGGCAAGGTAAGCAATGCCCAGATCACCCCGGGCAACCTGGTGACCCCCAGCGACACGCTGACCAGCGTGGTTACGGTCGACCCGATGTACGTCTACTTCGATGTCGACGAACAAACCTTCCTGAAGCTGGACCGCCTGCGCCGACAGAACGGCCGTGCCCCGGAAGTGGAAATGGGCCTCGCCGACGAGCAGGGCTACCCGCACGTCGGCAAGATCGACTTCGTCGACAACCAGGTGCGTGCCGGGGCCGGCACGATCCGCTTGCGCGCCGTGTTCCCGAACGCCGACGGCGCCTACACCGCGGGCCTCTTCGCACGCGTGCAGCTGCGTAGCGGCAACATGCAGCCGCGCGCGCTGATCGACGACAAGGCCGTGGGCACCGACCTCGGCAACAAGTTCGTCTATGTCGTGGGCAAGGACAAGAAGGTCGAGTACCGCCGCGTCGCCACCGGTGCGCTGGTGGATGGCCTGCGCGTGGTCGATTCGGGCCTCAACGCGGACGACGTGGTCGTGGTGAACGGCCTGCAGCGCGTGCGCCCGGGCGTGGAAGTGAATGCCAAGCGCGTGACGATGGCCTCGCTCGTACCGGACACCGCGCGCGGCGTCGCGGCGGCGCGCCCGGCCGGCATCGACAGCGTGGCGCAGAACCAGGACTGATTCCACCATGAAAATCGCTCAATACTTCGTAGAACGCCCGATCCTCGCGGGCGTGCTATCGGTGCTGTTCCTGATCGCGGGCGGTATCGCCGTGTTCAAGCTGCCGATCAGCGAATACCCGGAGGTCGTCCCGCCGACCGTCGTGGTGAAGGCGACCTATCCGGGTGCGAACCCGAAGGTCATCGCCGAAACCGTCGCCACGCCGCTCGAAGAGCAGATCAACGGCGTGGAAGGCATGCTCTACACGTCCTCGCAGGCGACCAGTGACGGCTCGATGACCCTCACGGTCACGTTCGCCCTGGGCACCGACCTCGACAACGCGCAGGTGCAGACGCAGAACCGCGTCGCCCAGGCCCTGCCGCGGCTGCCGGAAGAAGTGCAACGCCTCGGCGTGACGACGACCAAGAGTTCGCCCGACCTGACCATGGTCGTGCATCTCACCTCGCCGGATAACCGGTACGACATGCTGTACCTGTCGAACTACGCCCGCACGCGCATCAAGGACCAGCTCGCCCGTCTCGACGGCGTGGGCGACGTCCAGCTGTTCGGCGCGGGCGAATACAGCATGCGCATCTGGATGAACCCGGAGAAGCTGGCAATCCGCAACCTCACCACGGGTGACGTGATCAAGGCGGTGCGCGAGCAGAACATCGAAGTCGCCGCCGGTGCGCTGAACGCGCCGCCCGGTCCGAATACGAATGCTTTCCAGGTCAACATCAATACGCGTGGCCGCCTCGTCACCGAGGATGACTTCCTCAATATCATCGTGCGCAGCGACCCGACCGGCTCCGTCACGCACCTGCGCGACGTCGCGCGCGTCGAGCTGGGCTCGAACAACTATGCCCTGCGCAGCCTTCTGAACAACCGCGAAGCGGTGGCCATCCCGATCTTCCAGCGTCCAGGCTCGAACGCCATCGCCATTTCGGACGAGGTCAGGGCGGAGATGGCCTTGCTGAAGAAGGACTTCCCGCAAGGCGTCGACTACACCATCGTCTACGATCCCACGGTGTTCGTGCGCGGCTCCATCGAAGCCGTCGTGCACACGCTGTTCGAGGCGATCGTCCTCGTCGTGCTCGTGGTGATCCTGTTCCTGCAGACGTGGCGTGCGTCCATCATCCCGCTCGTGGCCGTGCCGGTGTCACTCATCGGTACATTCGCGGTGATGTACCTGGTCGGGTTCTCGCTCAACGCGCTGTCCTTGTTCGGACTGGTGCTCGCCATCGGTATCGTCGTCGACGATGCGATCGTGGTCGTGGAGAACGTGGAACGCCATATCGAGCATGGGCTCGATCCGAAGATGGCCACGCGCCAGGCCATGACCGAAGTGACCGGCCCGATCGTCGCGACGGCACTCGTGCTGTGCGCGGTGTTCGTCCCGGCCGCCTTCATCAGCGGTCTTACCGGCCAGTTCTATCGTCAGTTCGCCCTGACCATCGCCATTTCGACGGTGATCTCCGCCTTCAATTCGCTCACCCTCAGCCCCGCGCTCGCCGCGCTGTTGCTCAAGGGCCGCGATGAGCCGAAGGACAAGCTCACCGTCTGGATGGATCGCAGCCTCGGCTGGCTGTTCCGCCCGTTCAACCGCACGTTCGAACGCGCTTCGCATGGCTATGTCGGTGGCGTGCAGAAGATCCTGCGCTTCTCCGCCGTGGTGCTGTTCATCTACGCCGGCCTCGTCGCCCTGGGTGTCTTCGGTTTCATGAGGACGCCGACAGGTTTCGTGCCGCCGCAGGACAAGCAGTATCTCGTCGCCTTCGCGCAGCTGCCCGATGCCGCGTCGCTCGACCGCACCGAAGCGGTGATCCGCCAGATGGGCGATATCGCCCTGAAGGACCCGGGTACCGCCAACGCCATCCAGTTCCCCGGGCTGTCGATCAACGGTTTCACCAACAGCACCAACTCGGGCATCGTCTTCGTCGCGCTGAAGCCGTTCGAGGAACGCCGTTCGGCCGACCTCTCGGCGGATGCGATCGCTGCCCGCCTCAACGCCCAGTTCGCGTCGATCCAGGGTGCGTACATGGCGATCTTCCCGCCACCGCCGGTTAACGGCCTTGGCACGATCGGCGGTTTCCGCATGCAGATCGAGGACCGTGGCGACATGGGCTTCGAGGAACTCTACAAGCAGACCCAGGGCATCATCGCGGCCAGCCAGAAGACGCCGGAACTTGCGCACCTGTTCACCAGCTTCCAGGTGAGCGTGCCGCAGTTCGACGCCGACGTGGATCGCGAGAAGGCCAAGTCGGAAGGCATCGACCTGGGCGACGTGTTCCAGACGCTGCAGGCGTATCTCGGCTCGCTCTACGTGAACGACTTCAACCGCTTCGGCCGCACCTACCAGGTGAACGTGTCGGCGGAACCGTCCTTCCGTCACGAGCCGTCCGATGTGGTCGGCCTCAAGACCCGCAACGCCGCCGGCGACCTCGTGCCGCTCGGTTCCTTCCTCACCATGCGCCAGACCAACGGCCCCGACCGCGTGCAGCACTACAACGGTTATCCCACGGCCGAGATCAACGGCGGCGCGGCGCCGGGGTACAGCACGGGCCAGGCACAGGAAGCCATGGAGAAGCTGGTCACCTCGAGCCTGCCCAACGGCATGAGCTACGAGTGGACCGAACTGACCTACCAGCAGATCCTCGCCGGCAATACCGCGGTGCTGGTGTTCCCGCTCTCGGTGCTGCTGGTGTTCCTGGTGCTGGCCTCGCTGTATGAAAGCCTGAGCCTGCCGCTGGCCGTGATCCTGATCGTGCCGATGGTGTTGCTGTCCGCCATTACCGGCGTCATCGCCACCGGTGGCGACAACAACATCTTCACCCAGATCGGCCTGATCGTCCTCGTGGGCCTCGCCTGCAAGAACGCCATCCTGATCGTCGAGTTCGCCCGCGAAGCGGAGATCGGTGGCATGAACCGCATCGACGCGGTGCTGGAGGCCGCCCGCCTGCGACTTCGCCCGATCCTGATGACCTCGTTCGCCTTCATCATGGGCGTGGTGCCGCTGGTGACCTCGCACGGCGCGGGTGCGGAGATGCGCCACGCGATGGGCGTGGCGGTGTTCTCCGGCATGCTCGGCGTGACCTTCTTCGGGCTGATCTTCACCCCGCTCTTCTACGTGCTGATCCGCGCATGGAACGAGCGTTCGGAGGCTCGCCGCCAGGCGCGCCGCGAGCGTCGTCTCCTCGCCCATGCGGCCCGGGAGTCCTGATATGAAAATCGTTCTTCGCAGTACCGCGTTGTTCGCGGCCCTCGTCCTCGCCGGTTGCGCGAGCGTGGGCCCCGACTACCACGCACCCAAGGAAGCCCCGGTGACGTTGCAGGGCGTCGATGCGACGCACCAGAACAACGGCGACGTCCAGGCACGCTGGTGGAAGCAGTTCGGCGACCCGACCCTCGACGCGCTGATCGTCCGCGCGGCGCAGGGCTCGCCGGACCTGAAGATCGCGGTGGCGCGCCTCAACCAGGCGCGTGCCGCGCTCGGCACGGCGAAGTCGCAGCAGATCCCCGACATCGAAACCGGTGTGTCCTATCAGCGTAGCCGCGAGCAGCAGCCGGGCTTCAGCGACCAGCGCCAGACCATCACGGCCTACCAGGCCGGATTCGACGCCTCGTGGGAGCTCGACCTGTTCGGCGGTATCCGTCGCTCGGTCGAGGCCGCACGCGCCGACGCCGCCGCTGGCGAGGCGTCGCTGCAGGATGCGCAGGTCACGTTGTTCGCCGAAGTGGCGCGCAACTATTTCGACTTGCGCGGCACGCAGCTGCGCATCGACGTGGCGAAGCGGGACATCGCCAACCAGCAGGATTCGCTGAAGGTGATCGCCGCGCGCGTGGAGCTTGGCACGGGGGCCGAGCAGGACCTTGCCAGCGCGAAGGCGCGGCTCGCCTCCGTGGAAGCGCAGTTGCCCGTGCTGCAGACCCAGGCCAGCGCCGACCAGTTCCGCATCGCGGTACTGCTCGGCGTGCGCCCGGGCGAACTCGACATCGACCTCTCGCCGGCGACCTTCAAGCCCATCGACGTCAGCCTCGCCATCGGCGGTGCCGACGAGGTGTTGCAACGGCGTCCGGACATCCGCATCGCCGAGCGCGAGCTTGCCGCGGCGAACGCCCGCATCGGCGTGGCCAAGGCCGACTACTTCCCGCACATCACGCTGGGCGGATTCATCGGCTTCCTCGCCGGCCGCAGCAACGATTTCGGTGGCGCGGATTCGCGTGCGTGGTCACTCGCCCCGAGCATCTCGTGGTCGGGCCTGAACGTGCAGCGCGTGCGATCGGGCGTGAAGGGTGCGGAGGCACGTGCCGACGAGGCCCGCGCCAACTACGAGCGCACCGTCCTGGCGGCGCTGGAGGATGTCGACAATTCGCTGGTCGGCTTCAACCAGCAGCGTGAGCGTGTCGAGAAGCTGGTGGTGCAGGCGACGGAAAGCCGCCGCGCGGCCGACCTCGCGAAGATCCGTTACGACGCCGGCCGCACCGATTACCTCGAACTGCTCGACGCCGAACGTACCCAGCTGTCGGCGGAAGACCAGTTGGCCGAGGCCGAGGCCGCCATCAACACCCGCGCGGTGCAGTTGTACAAGGCGCTCGGTGGCGGTTGGCAGGCATGTGGCGACAACGCGTGCAGCGAGGTTGCGAAGGTGCCATGAGTGCCGCCAAGGTTCATCGCCTGCCCGTACAGGCGAAGCGCAGCAGCGCGATGGCCGTCGAGCCGCCACTCACCCAGCGCGTCGCCCTGGTGAGTGGCGCCAATCGCGGCATCGGGCTGGAGGTGTCGCGCCAGCTCGCCTCGCTCGGAGTCACGGTCTTCATGGGTATGAGGGAGCCCGGCAAGGGCGAGAAAACCTCCCGGGCCATCCGTGACCTCGGCGGCGACGCCTATGCGATCAAGCTCGATGTCACCCGCCAGGGCGACATCGAGCACGCCATCGCCCACATCGACGGCCGTTTCGGGCGACTCGATATCCTGGTCAACAACGCGGGTGGCTATTTCGATCACGACGCACGTATTTCGGTACCGGAACTGGACGTCATCCGGGGCGCGCTCGAAGTGAACCTGCTCGGCGCGTGGTGCCTCACCGCGGCCGCGCTGCCGTTGATGCACCGGCACGGCTATGGCCGGATCGTCAACGTATCGAGCGAGTGCGCCGTGCACAACATGTGCAGCGACAAGGCGCCGGCGTACCGCATCTCGAAGGCGGCACTCAATGCGTATACGCAGGTCACGGCGCGTGAACTCGCCGGCAGCGGCATCCTCGTCAATGCCGTTTGCCCGGGTTGGACCGCCACCGCGCTGGGCGGCAGCGGCGGCCGGCCGGCAGCGGAGAGTGCCGAAGGCATCGTATGGGCGGCCTTGTTGCCGGAACGGGAAGCCGCCACCGGCGAGTTTTTTCGCGACCGGGTGAAGATCGGCTGGTAGGTGGGCGGAGTCAGCGCGAAATGATATGCGCGAACCACTGCCAGCCACGCAGCTTCGCGGTGATCAGCTTCACGCAGGTGAGCATCGGCACGGCCAGCAGTGCGCCGGGCACGCCCCAGAGCCAGCCCCATACCAGCAGCCAGAGCAGGATCGCCACCGGACTCAGTCGTGAGCGGCGCCCCTGCAACATGGGCGTGATCATGTTGCCTTCGACCGCCGTGATGCCCGCGAACGTGGCGGCTGGGAGCAAGGCGGGGCCAAGCTCCTGGAAGTGCAACGCGCCGACGATGGCGAGCACGGTCGTGGTGGTGATGGCGCCGACGTACGGAATGAAATTGGCGATCGTCGCCACGGTGCCCCATAACAGCGGATCGGGCACGCCATACAGATAGAGCATGCCTGCGGTGACCAGGCCGAGCGTGACATTGATCGCCGCCGTGAGCAGGAGGTAACTCGACACCTCCACCTGGATGCTGCGCACGATGCTTACGGTGTGTCGCTTATAGGCGAAGGTGGGCGATATCTCGACGGCGCGCCGAAGGATCTCGTCGCCATAGACGAGGAAGAAGAACACCAGCAAGGCGACCGTCAACACGCTCGCGAGTACCTTCGGCGCGCCCGCGAGGATGTCCCATGCCGTGAAGGCGAAACTGTTGGGGCTCTGCGGCGCGTTGCGTACCACCGTGCCGCCCACCAGGTTCTGCGTCGCCCGGCTGGCGGCCTCGATCTGCTGGGTCAGCGGCTTGATCTTCGGCGCGAAGGCGCGCATCGCCGTCGGTGCCTCGTGGAACCAGTTGAGCGCGGGCCCCGAAAGCGTCGTCACGGCCGATACGAGACCGAAGCCGAGCAGCACCATCACCGTCACCGCCGACAACCAGCGCGGTATGCGCAAGTGCGCGGCGGCGGCGACGATGGGATTGAGCGCAAGGCCGATGAATCCCGCGAGCACGAGCGGTACCAGCAGCGACTTGCCGATGGCCACCGTGTAGATCGCTGCCAGCAGGACGAGGCAAGTCAGCGAAATACGGATCGCGCGAAGGTTGCGCGACATCCGCCGGCTGCTTCGGCCGCTGCCGGGCTTCCGGCGAGAGGGCACGGCGATCGTGGAAACGGCGGCGCCGGGTGCCGCCGTCGAAGGGACCGGCGTGGGCAGTGGACTGGGAAAGTCGCTCACGGTGCCTCTTCGGCCGTGTCCGCGACATCGCCGGCCATCTTGCCGAGGAAACTTCCGGCGGCGATGGAAACGATTTTGCCGACGAGGTCGGCGCTACCCGCCGCCACGAGGCCTGTGACCCCGGGCACGGCGAGCGGATTGAACTTGACCTTGCTGAGCAGGAAACCGGAGCCGGCGGCCACGCCAAGCGCCGTGAGGGGGTGTTCGTAACCACGCGCTATCAAGGCGGCGGCCGGTTCCACGGTTTCCCGCCGTGCCGCCGCGACCCGGGCCCGGGCGGCGGTGACTTTCGCCATGCTGCTGAAAATGCTCATGCCTGCTCTTCCGCCTGCTCGCTTTCCGCCTTGCCTCGTTTCGCGGCTTCCCTTGCCAACGTGGAGAGTTCGGCGCGCGTGGCGGGGAGCGTAAGCCAGTGCATGCCGCGGCGGAAGACGAGGATCGCGCCGACCAGCAGCACGAGTTGCAGCGCCGCCAGCACGGTCAATGCCCACGCCCAGGAGCCGAACCACTGGGCCAGGCCCCACCCGGCCAACGCCAGCAGGGTGAATCCCAGCGCCACCGCGAAGACAATGGCGGCCAGCCCCATGAAGAGCATCATGACGATGCCGCTCCGGGCCAGGCCGATCTCCGCGCCGATCAGCTTCAACTGCGCAGCGAAGAGTTTCTTCAGCCCGGCACCCAGGCGGCGGACATCCCCGACCCAGGCGGGCATGGCCAGCCTGGGATCGGCCGTCGCGTCCGCCGGCGCCGTTCCGTCCGCGTCGTCTTGCCCCGAAGGGCCGTCTTCCAGCATGTGTCGCGCCCCTGGAAGATAAGGATCAGTTGCGCAGGATACGGCCGGCCAGCCAACCCGCGGCCAGGGCCAACGCGATGGACTGTACGGGTTTCTCGCGGACATACTCGCGGGCCGTGTCCAGCCAGTCGTTCGCGGTCTCCACGGCCTCGCCATAGGCTTCCTTGCCGCGCAGCTTGGCTTCCTCGGCCTTTTCGGCCGCGCGCGTGGCGCCATGGGCGGCCTTGTCGGTGGCGTTGTGCAGCGTGTGCTCCACCTTGTCGGCGGCGCGGTCGACCACTTCCTTGGTCCGGTCCACGACCTCGGAGGTGGCCTGCTTCACTCGCTCGGCACGTGCATCGATGCGCTCGGCGGCCGAAACGGTGTTCGCGGCGGCGGTCGCGGCGTTGGCGACGGGGTCGGCAGGATTGTTCATTTGAGGGTCTCCGGGGCTGGGATTGAACAAGGTACGGCAAAAAGGGTGACGCCGTGGTCTATACGTTACGGCCGCGGAAGAAGGAGATGATCGCCAGGATCAGGAAGATCACGAAGAGGATCTTCGCGATGCCGGCCGCCGTACCCGCGATGCCGCCGAAGCCGAATACGGCCGCGATGATCGCGATGACGAGGAAGACGAGGGCGTAGTGCAACATGGTGGTTTCTCCGTGGGTAGCGCGAGACCATTTAGTCCCGCGCGCCGCGCATGCCGCGTGAAGCCCGCTGGCTTCGCTCAATACGCATTCAGCCAGTACCCTTCACCTCGCCCTCACGCCTTGACCTTCGGGTTCAGCGAATAGGTTCCGGTGATCGTCGCCTGGTCCACGACGTGCCCTTCGATCACGTCGCGAAACTCGGCCAGTGAAAAGCCGGTTTCCAGCGGCACGCTCTCGACGTCCAGGGCATAGACGTGAAAGTGGTAATGATGGGGGATGGTGTCGTTCCACGGCGGGCAGGGGCCATCGTAGCCATGGTAGTGGCCCTCCATGTCGCGGTCGCCCTTGAACCAGCCCGTGTAGTCGTTGAGGCCCTGCACCGAGCCGGGCGGGCCCACCGGGTCCTTCTTTCCACGGGGCACGATACCTTCGCCGCAGGCACCTTCGCCCAGCTCGCGGCATTCCAGGGGAATGTTGGCCATCAGCCAGTGCACGAATTCCACGCGTGGCAGGTCACGGCGTACTTCACGGCCCACGACGTTCACGTCGTCCGGCTTGGAAGGCACATCGGTGTCGATGACGGCGATGGCGAAGGATCGCGCGCCGGCGGGAACCTCGGTCCAGGCCAGGTGGGGCGTCACGTTGCCGGCAGGCTTGATCGGGTCGCCGGCCTCCATGAAGGCGAAGTTCGGGGGAATGGGCTTGCCATTCTGGATGCTGTCGCTGTTGAGGCGCATGGGGACTCCTTATGGCTTCTTATAGGTCACGCGATAGATGGCACCGTTGTCGTCGTCGCTGATCAGCAGGCTGCCATCGGGGAGCGGTTGTACGTCGGCTGGGCGGCCGGACACCTTTTCATCGACGAGGAATCCTTCGACGAGCGGCTCGTAGCTGGCCGCCTTGTTGCCGTTGAGGCGCACGCTCATGACCCGGTAACCGGATTTGGCGGTGCGGTTCCACGAGCCGTGCTCGGCGACGATGAGGGCGCCATGGTAGGCGGCGGGAAATTGTTTTCCGTCGTAGAAGCGCATGCCGAGTGCCGCCACGTGGGCACCCAGTTTAAGCACGGGCGGCGTGAAGTCCTTGCAGTTCCTGCCCTTGCCGAATTCCGGATCGAGCGTGTCGCCCTGGTGGCAGTAGGGATAACCGAAGTGCTCGCCGGGCTTGGTCACATGGTTGAGTTCGTCGCTGGGCATGTCGTCGCCGAGCATGTCGCGGCCGTTGTCGGTGAACCACAATGACTTGTCCGTGGGGCGCCAGTCGAAGCCCACCGTGTTGCGGATGCCACGCGCCACGGTCTCGACACCGCTGCCGTCGGGATTCATGCGCAACAGCTGGGCGAAGCCTTCGTCACCGCGATCGCAGATGTTGCACGGTGCGCCGACCGGCACGTACAGCTTGTTGTCCGGACCGAAGGCGATGAACTTCCAGCCGTGGGCCGTCTCGGTATGCAGCTTGTCGGTGATCAGTTCAGGCTTCGGCGGCGCATCGAGGTGATTCTCGATGTCGCGGATCACGTAGATCCGGCTGATCGCGGACACGTAGAGATCGCCGCCGTGGAAGGCCACGCCCACCGGAAGCTGCAGGCCGCTGGCGATGGTGCGTACCTTGTCCACCTTGCCGTCGGCGGCGTAGGTCACGGCGAATACCTTGCCCGCGTCGCGCGATCCCACGAACACCGTGTTCTTCGCCCCGAGGGCCATCTCGCGGGCGTCCGGCACCTGGTCGGTCCAGACCGCGATCTGGAAACCAGGAGGTAACTTCAACGACTCCAGGGGAGGAGTGGCGGCAAAGGCCGGGGCGGCGAGGAGGGCCAGGCCGAGGACGAAGGCGCTACGCATGAACGGACTCCCAGTTGAGGCCCGTCTGTTCCTGTCCGGGTGTGGAAGGTTCAACGGGTGATGGCGTCGAAACGGGCTGCGATGTAGTCGTCGGTGAAGCTGGTCATGCTGAAATCGCGGATGAAGCCGCAATGGCCGCCATAGGTCGCGATATCCAGCTCGATGTTCGGCGGCACGCGCAACTGGTCGAACGCGCCGACCGGGATCACGGGATCGTCGCGGGAGGTGAGGATGGTTGCCGGAAGGTGCAGGTCCATCAGCCGGTCGCCGGCCACGGAGTAACCGTCGAGGTAGGCTTCGAGCGAACCGAAGTCGGTATGCCGCAACACCAGCGAGCGGGTGAGGTCGCGCATGTTCTGGCGCAGTTCCTCGAGTTCGAAGTACGTCGCATGCGGAAACGCCTGCTGCTTGAGTTGCAACGAGCGGCGCCACTTGCGCATGAAATAGGCCTGGTAGAACCAGGGCGCCTCGCTCTCCAGGGAGAACAGGCCTTCGCTGGGGTCGATGATCGGGCAGACGGCCAGCACGTAGTCCAGCGAGACGCCCTGCCTGGGCGCCAGCATGCCGGCGCGCAGCGCGAAGTTGCCGCCCAGGGAAAACCCCGCCACGCCCACGGCCTTCGCCGGGAACATCCTGACGATCTCACCGAGGGCGGTCACCACCTCGTCGATGCGGCAGGAGTGGAAGAGGGCTTCATTGAGACCGTGGCTGTCGCCGTGGTCGCGGAAATTCAGGCGGAAGACATCCCAACCTTCCTCGAGCAAGCGGCTGCCCGTCTGCAACACATACGTGGAATCGACGCTGCCCTCCCAGCCATGGAACAGGATGGCCAGGCCACGCGACTCACGCCCCGTGCGCTGGGCGGTGAAACGGCCGCTCAACCGGTCGCCACGGCCGACATCGATCAGCACCTCTTGCGCGTTCACCTGCACCTGGTGCGCCCGTTTCGGCAACAGGCGGCGGCGAATGCCGCTGGAGGAAAGCATGGTCTGGATGTGCCCGCTGCGCAGCGGGAACGGCGGCAGGAAGTCGGAACCCCGCGGCAGGCTCATGCCGGGGTGTCGGTATCCAGGGCCTGCGCGATGCGTTCGCGCGAGGCCTCCGCCATGCGGCGGCGTCCGTCGGCCGAGACCGGAACCGGCTCGAGGAAATGCACTTCCACGTCGAGCGGCGGCTCGCCCAGCAAGCGCAGGAAATTGCCCATGAAGCTTTCGCCTTCGCGGAACCCGGCATCGATCAGCCGCTTGCCGTGACGGGCGAAACGCAGGGCCACCGGCTGCACCGGCACCCCGGCATCGAGGGCGGCCTGGAAGATGCGCGCATGGAACACGCGCAGCACGCCGTTGTGGCCCGTGCCACCCTCGGGGAACACCGCCACGGAGCGCCCTTCGCGCAAGCGCTCCACCATCGAGGCCATGACCGAGGCCAGCGAGTGGTTGTTGCCGCGGCGGTGGAAGATGGTGCCGCCGCGCGCGGCCATCCAGCCGACCAGGGGCCAGCTGGCGATCTCGGCCTTGGCGACGAAACAGGCGGCACGCTGCGAATGAAGCAGCTCGATGTCCAGCCACGACGTATGGTTGGCCACGAACAGCACCGGGTCGGGCAAGGGCCGGCCGAAGCGGCGGCTGCGGAACCCGAACACGCGCAACAGCATGGTCGACCACATGCGGATGGTTCGGTGGGCCAGTGGCTCGCGCCCGTTCTTCATCACCCCGCCTGCCCAGCTGAGGATCAGCGTGCAGATGACGATGCCGAACAGGACATGGAGCACCAGCAACGGCACTCGCCACACATAGCGCAGCGGACGCAGTCGGTCGCGTGGGGTCGGGTTGGCGGAGGCGGCTTCCATCGAGCGCACAAGATTAACGATGGGCGGTCGCTGCCGCTAGGGGAAGTTGTCTTTATTCTTAAGACACGTGGGCTTGCGCCGCGCTAGCTACGGATATTCCCGAGGGGAAGGGCCGTGGAAGCCTTCACGGTGCGCAGGACGAAGCTGGTATTGACGTCCGCCACGCCCGCCGCGTTCAACAGGCGATCGAGCAGGAACCGGGAAAATCCGTCCAGGTCGGCCACGTATACCTGGAGCAGGTAATCCATGTCGCCGGTCAACGCGTAGCAGGACACCACCTCCTCCCATTCGGCCACCCGCTCGGTGAAGGAGTCGATGGCCTCGGATTCGTGCCGGCTCAGCTGTACGCGGACGAAGGCCTGCAGGCCCAGGCCCAGGGAGCGTGGTTCCAGCCGGGCGCCATAGCCGGCAATGACGCCATCGGCCTCGAGCTTCTGTACGCGTCGCAGGCAGGCCGAGGGGGACAGATTCACCTCCGCGGCGAGTTCGGCGTTGCTGATCCTGCCGTTCGCTTGCAGCGCGGCGAGGATCCGCAGGTCGATACGGTCGAGGTTGGCTTGCACGATTCTTCTGTCCACTGGCTTACTTTCAATGAATCATTGCACATATGACCGTCTTTGACGCAACAAGGCAAGCTTATTGCGCGCCTTCCTCGCTATGCTGTTGCTCAGCGATCAACCACAGCCCAAGGAGCCCGTCATGGACACCCCCCGTCGCGTCGAACACCAGCAGACCGACCGCGGATACGTGCCCGTCTATGCGACCGGCACCGTGGAGCAGCCATGGGCGAGCTACTCCAAGGTCGATCACGAGGTTTGGGACACCCTGTACCGCCGCCAGCGCCAGCTGCTGCCGGCTTACGCCTGCCAGGAGTTCCTCGACGGCGTCGACCGCTTCGGCCTGGGCGATGGCGGCATTCCCCGCTTCGACGAGCTGAACAAGGTGCTCGGCAAGGCCACCGGGTGGGAAGTGGTCGGAGTGGAAGGATTGTTGCCGGACGAGGTCTTCTTCGATCATCTCGCCAACCGCCGTTTCCCGGTGAGCTGGTGGATCCGTAAGCCCGACCAGCTGGATTACCTCGCGGAGCCGGACCTTTTCCACGACCTGTTCGGCCACGTGCCGCTCCTGCTCAATCCGGTGTTCGCCGATTACATGCAGGCCTACGGAAAGGGTGGCATGAAGGCCCATGCGATCGGCCCGGACGCGCTGATGAACCTCACGCGCCTCTACTGGTACACGGTGGAGTTCGGCCTGATCCGTACCGACGCGGGCCTGCGCATCTACGGCGCGGGCATCGTCAGCTCGAAGGGCGAATCCATCTATTCCATCGATTCGCCGGCGCCGAACCGGATCGGGTTCGACCTGGAGCGGGTCATGAATACCCGGTACAAGATCGATACCTACCAGCAGACCTACTTCGTGATCGACGACTTCGAGCAACTGTTCGACGCGACCCGGCCGGATTTCACCCCGATCTACGCCAGGCTCGCGGGCGGGACGCCCGTGGCGGCGGAGGACGTGCTGGCGACGGACAAGGTGTATCAGCGCGGTACGCGCGAAGGCTTCGTTTCCGGCGCAGACAACTGAAACTCAACGACGGCCTAACGAGCGGGCCTCTACCATGGCCCCAACTCCAATGAACAGGGTGGGTCCATCGTGGTCGTCTTCGACATTCCGTTCGAGTCCGTCGGTCCCGGTCTTTGGTTGTTGCAGAAAAACGAGTTCGAGTACGGGGAATTCTGCTCCCGCGACGACGCGCTCGAGTGCGCCTTGCAGGAGGCCCGCCGCATCGAGGCGGCCAACGCGGCGTCGGACATCGTGCTGAACATCGAAGGCAACGACGGCGTGTGGCGGGCGTTCGACACGTCGATTCGACCCTATGCGACGCGGGTGCATCACGTCTGACGACAACTCATGAGGTCGCCCGGGCATCGCCGACGAAGTCGGCTCCGACAGGTGCGATGAGGGCGGGTTGGCCGAAAGGCTGGCCCGCCCTTTTTCTTTGGTGGGGCCATGCTTTGGTGGCTGCCTTCGTCTTTGGTGGAATCTTTTTCGCTGGTGACAGCCTTTCTCCAGGAACCTTTGCTTGGTGGGAGCCGACCTTGTCGGCGATCCCGCGGCAGCGGGCCATGTCGAGGCAAGCACCCATCGCCGACAAGGTCGGCTCCCACAAGGGGTGCTCCCACACATGGGTTGCTTCCACACGAGTTGCTCCCACAGGAGCGGCTCCACAGGGCGGCTTCTATCGGGGAAAAGTCAAAAATCAGACAAAATAAAACCCCGGCAGCCAGGGGAGGAGCTGCCGGGGTCGCGTCGGGTCCAGGCTATCAGGGGAAATAGCGGGACCCGGGACAACTGGCGAATCAATCGCGCCTGTTGCCAACAGGTCGCCTCTCGGCGATCGAATACTTAGATAGGGGCGGAGCCGTGAAGTTCCCGTATCACTTCGTGGCTGCGTTTGGGTCCCGTTTAACTTCGGCCGCCGCGGCGTGCTCCGCCAACCATGGGCGTACCTGCGCGACCCACAGCGCATAACCTTTCGGATTCATGTGCAGGCCATCGCCAACGAAGAGTTCCTGCTTCGGCTGTCCGTTCGCATCCAGCATCGCTGGCGCCACGTCGAGGAAGGCGACGCCCTTCTGCGCCATCGACCAGTCCCTGATCAGCGCGTTGGCCCTTTCGATATTCGACAGCAGGTTCATGCGGGCCACGCTGGGCTTGATCGAGATGAAAGCGATCGGTACCTCCGGCTGGTCCTGGCGTACCTTCGTCACGAAGGCGGCGAAGTCATCGCGGACCTGTTCCGGCGTGTCGCCGTTCTGCAAGTCGTTGTCCCCCGCATAGATCACGATGGCCACCGGGTGGTACGGCTTGACGATGCGGTCGGCGAAGGCGGTGGCATCGTCGAGATCGGACCCTCCGAAGCCGCGGTTGATGACGCGGTACTCCGGAAAATCGGCCGAAAGGCTCGCCCACAAGCGGATCGAGGAACTACCGACGAACAACACCGCATGGGCCGGTGGCGGGTTGCTCCGGTCCGAGGCCTCGAAAGCCTGGATGTCGTGTTCCCACTGGCTGTGGTCCGGGCCCTTGGCGTGGGCGGCGAAGGAAAGGGCAAGCAGGGTGAAGAGGAGCGTCAGGCGTTTCATTCCGCGCACCGTAACCCCTTACGGACGCCGGGGTAAACCCTGCCGCTCGACGGGCGTCACCTTGAGCACCGCTTCGATCCGGCTGCCATTCCAGCGGTAGATGAAATGTTCGGCCTGCACGCAGGGAGCGACGAGGTCGGGATAGAACACCGCGACGCATTCGCCACCGGCATGGCGCGCGCTGTCGTAGACGATGCCATTGGAGCCCTGCTCGCGCAGCGTCCGCGCCAGCTTCACGCTGGCCGCGTAGGAATCGGGATCGTGCTCGGCGGGCCAGCCACCGCGGATGTCATGGAAGCGCCCGGAGATGGAGGTCTTGTAGCAGCGTACCTGCACGTCGGTGGGTGGCTCGTGCGTGGCGGCGAGGAAGGCTTCGCGATGGAAGACGGTTTCCTCGATCGCCGTCGGCACGCTGTGCGCGGCGTAGAACACGCCCCAGTGGCCGTCGCTGAAACGGCTGCCTTCGGGCGGGATATGGGTGAAAGCGGCCATGATCGGCGAGGTGCCGGGGCCGGAGACGCGGCGCTCCGGCGGGGTGAGCCGGAGTGCGCCCATTTCCTCGCGCAGGCGTGGATTGGTCAGCGATTCGATGGCCATGACCGCGTCGATGTCCTTCGGCTCGGCGATGCGATCGAACAGACCCACGGGCGGGAACCGGCTGGGCACGATCCGGTAGGCCTGGCTCCAGCGGATCCGGCGCAGCGGTGGCGCGGGGCTCATCCGTTCCAGCCGCGTTGGGCGTCCAGGTATTGGCGGACGACGTAGAGGTCGGCGACATTGCCGGAGAGCATCCGCTCCAGGGCCGAATGGCCACCGAAGAGCGGCGCGTCGTTCGGCTTGCGTACCCAGGCATCGGCCTGGGCCGGATCGGGGAAGAGGATCTGCAGGTCTTTCCAGATGCCGAGCAGGTAGCTGATCCGCTCGATCACGTCGCGGGAGAGCGCGCCGTCCTGCTGCTTCTTCCATTTGAAATAGGTGGATTCAGGCGGCTCGCCGAGCAGGGTTCTCTGCTCGGCGGCGCGCAGTTTCCAACGCTCCGCGAGGGCGAAGAAGGCGCGGAGGGCGGGACCGCCAAGGTCTCCGGCGTGGATCGGTTCGGCGTGGATGGCTGGTTGCATCGTGGCTTTACCTGTGGAGTTGTGATGCAGTTTACTCCACTTATGGAGAAATTGGAGTAGCAACCTACGATTTCTTCGAGGCGATCCAGGCGTCCACATGCTGTTCGAGCACCGGCAACGGCACGGAGCCCAGCGCCAGCACGGTGTCATGGAAGGCGCGCAGGTCGAATTTCTCACCCAGCTGCTTCTCGGCGCGCTCGCGCAGTTCGCGAATCTTCAGGTAGCCCAGCTCGTACGACAGGGCCTGCCCCGGCCAGCTGATGTACCGGTCCACCTCGTTGGCTATCTCGCGATCGCTCAGCGCCGTGTTCTGCGTGAGGTAGTCGATCGCTTGCTGGCGCGTCCAGCCCAGGTGGTGGATACCGGTGTCCACGACCAGGCGGCAGGCACGCCACATCTGGTAGGTGAGATAGCCGAAATGCTCATAGGGCGTGTGGTAGATGCCCATCTCCTCGCCCAGGTACTCCGAATACAGCGCCCAGCCTTCGCCATAGGCGGAGATGTAACCATCGCGGCGAAACGGCGGCAGGCCCTGCTGCTCCGCCGAAAGCGCCAGCTGCAGGGCATGGCCGGGCATCGATTCGTGCAGCGTCAGCGCGGGCATGTTGAACAGCGGCCGCGATGGCAGGTCGTAGGTGTTCACCAGATAGACGTCCGCGCCGCCACGGCCGGAGGTGTAGTAAGGCGCGATGTCGGCGGGCACCGGTTCGATGGCGAAGCGCTGTCGCGGGAGCAAGCCGAAGTACTTGCCCAGCTTCGCATCGACCTGCTTGGCGACCCACGCCGTACGCATCAGCAGTTCGTCCGGGGTCTTCGCATAGAAGCGCGGGTCGGTGCGCAGGAAGGCGAGGAACGCCGGGAAATCACCCTTGAAACCGGTCTCCTTCATCGTCTCCAGCATGTCCGCATGGATACGGGCGACTTCGCGCAGGCCGATCGCGTGGATCTCGTCGGGCGACAGGTCGAGCGTGGTGTACTCGTGGATCTGCTGGCGGTAGTAGGCCTTGCCATCGGGCAACGACTCGGCGGCCAGCGTTGGCCGCGCCCTGGGCACGTACTCGTTGCGGAAGAAGGTCAGCAAGCGTCCGTAGGCCGGGATCACGCCCTCGGCGATGGCCTTGCGCGCGTCCTTGCGCAAGGCCTCGGCATCGGCCGCCGGGAGGTTCTTCGGCATCGCCTTGAAAGGCTTGTACAGCGCGCTGTCTTCGGGATTCTTCAGCTCCGCCACCGCCGCGATCGAGACATCGCGGCCTCCGAGCACCTCGCGCGGCACGGTGAAGCCCCGCGCCAGGCCCAGGCGCATGTTCGCGATTTCCTGGTCCATGTACGCGGGAATCTGGCGTAGGCGCTCGACGTAGTGGCGGTAGTCGTCGCGCGTGCGCAGGTCGTCGCCATGCAGCACATAGGAGATATCGGACCAGAAGGCGGAGTCGCTGTTGAACGGCATCTGCCACTGCGCGAAACGCTGCGCGGCGGCGAGGTTGCCGATCTGTTCGCGGTAGACGGCGTAGTCGACGCGGACGGTCCCGCTCAGCGACTTGGGGTCGATGCGGTCGAGTTGCGCCAGCACGTCGTTCCAGTAGGCGAGCCGCTTGGCCTGGCTCGCGGCATCCACCGTGTCGAGCCGTCCGTCACCCGGCTGCGCCTCACCCGAGGTGAGGATGCCGGCTTGGCCGTTACGCCATGTCCATTCCCTGGTGTAGATGGCCTTGAACGCGTCGTCGGCCGGCGGAGCGGCATGGGCGGTACCGGCGAACAGTCCGGCGAAGGCGATGGCTCGGATCCAGGGGGACATGCGGGCTCCGTAGGTGCGGGGAAAACCCCGATCATCGCACGGCTTTATTCATGCTCGGCTTCGCGTTGGGACGGGCGAGGCAGAGCCGTCGGCCGCCACCCTCGTCGCTCCGGTTGCACCGTCGCTCGAGAAAGGATGCCGCTGCGCGGCCGTGTTCTATGGCTGACGCCCCGTCGCGCCCGTCGCGCCGGGCGGGGTTTTCGATTCGCCCTCCGTGGCTC
>NZ_JBPGXU010000013.1:0-56684 GCF_056755675.1 Luteibacter sp. KNZ12-1A
CGCTGTTGAGGGGGCTCCTCGTGAACCTCGCAATCCATGGCCGCGGGGCTCCATGTGGGAGCCGCTTCAGCGGCGATTCCCTCACAGGGCTCATGTGGGAGCCGCTTCAGCGGCGATTCCCTCACCCGTCGTTCTCCGCCGACGCATGGAGTTCGAAGGTCTCGTCACCTTCATCCACCACCAGTCGCATCACGATGGGGCGGCAGCACACCTGGCAGTCCTCGATATACGTCTGGCTGCCTGCCGAGGTGTCGACGGCGACTTCGATGGTCTCCCCACAATAGGGGCAGGCGATGTCGGTGAAATTGAACATGGTCTCTCGCTCCGTTGGCATCGCCGACAGGGTCGGCTTCCACCAAGGCCGATGAAAGCCAACCCTGGACTGAGCCTTCGGTGGGCCGATGCCCTGGTGGGAGCCGACCCTGTCGGCGATTCGGTTCGCTGTATCCTATCCCGCTGCGACAAACGAGACTTGCACCCATGATCGATCTTGTCGGCTTCGACGGCGACGATACCCTCTGGCGCAGCCAGGAGTTCTACGACCAGGCCCAGGAGGCGTTCGAAGCCATCCTGGGCCGCTATGTGGACCTCACCACCAAAGGCCTCCGCGACGCCTTGCTGGCTACCGAACGCGGCAACATAGCCCTCTTCGGCTACGGCGCGAAGGGCATGGCGCTGTCGATGATCGAATCGGCGATCGAACTGACCGACGGCCGCATCGAGGCGCGCGACATCCACCGCATCGTGCGCCTGGGCAAAGACGTGCTTTCCCACCCCGTGGAACTCCTGCCCGGCATCCGCGAGGCCGTCGAAGCCGTGGCGGCGAAGCATCGCGTGGTCCTGATCACCAAGGGCGACCTGTTCCACCAGGAATACAAGGTCGCGCGCAGCGGGCTCGCGGACATCTTCCATCGTATCGAGATCGTTTCGGAAAAGGACCCGGCGGCGTATGCCCGGTTGTTCGGCGAGTTCGAGGTGGGTCCGGATCGGTTCGCCATGGTCGGCAACTCCTTGAAGTCGGACATCGTCCCGGTGGTCGAGCTTGGGGGTTGGGGCGTATACATGCCTTATCACAGCACCTGGGCCCACGAACTGGTGACGGAGTTCGCCATGACCGAGCGGGTGATCGAAGTGGCCGATGCGACCGGTATCGCGGCCGCGATCGAACGAATGCACAGGGCGTGATGGCATGGGAGCGTGGTCGCGGCGCTCGCGATCCACGTTTCTTTCGCAGGTCCCGCACGAAGCTTGCACCCAGGCGAGACGGAGGTAGGGCATGGATTCGAGGTTGCACCTGGCCTGGCGCGTGGTCCGGACCACGGCGAGGGGTTTCAGTGACGATGAACTGATGACCCGTGCCGCGGCACTGGCTTTCTACTCGGCGCTGTCGTTCGCCCCTCTGCTGGTCCTCCTGCTCTGGATCGTGGCCTCGCTGCGGCCGGAATGGCAGGCGCAGTTGATCGACAGCCTCAACGGACTGGTCGGTCCACGAGCCTCGGAGGCGGTGCGATTGGTGATCGACAATGCCAGGCAGCGTCCCAGCGTCGGCAGCATGGCGGGCGTGATCGGATTGGGCGTCACCTTGATCGGCGCTTCCGCGGTCTTCGCGCAATTGCAGGGTGCGCTGAACCGGGTCTGGAGCCTCCAACCCCGCCCCGGATCGACCAAGGGCGCCATTCTCGGCTGGCTGCGGGCGCGCATGCATGCATTGGGCCTGCTGCTCTCGCTGGCCTTCCTGCTGGTGATCTCGTTTTCCGCCAGCGCGTTGATCGCCGTGTTCGTCCGCGGCGGGACCACCGGCTGGCAGGTCCTGGAGATCGTGATCTCCCTGGCCGTCTTCGTCCTCATCTTCGGCGCGATCTACAAGGTGTTGCCGGACGCGATCATCGAATGGCGTGACGCGATGATCGGTGCGACGCTGACCGCCCTGCTCTTCGCCGTGGGCAAGTTCGCCATCGCCATCTACCTGGACCGCAGCAACGTGGGTGGCCCTTATGGCCCCGCGGGCGGCGTCGTCGTCCTGCTGGTCTGGGTCTACTACTCGGTCCTGATCCTGCTGCTGGGCGCCGAACTGACGGAAGCCGTGGCCGAGGAGCGAGGCACGCCGATTAAACCGCGGCCATATGCGATGTCGACGCGGACGCCTCGAACGCCCGGGATTGACCCGTCCGTCACGAAGCCGGCGGTATCCCTGAATGCCACCGAGAAGGAGGACCCGACATGAAGACCCACCTGCTCGCCGTCGCCGCGATCGCCATCGCCGGCACGGCCGCCGTTTCCACGCCACCGGCCGAGGCCCAGGCCCGGCGGAGCCAGCACCAGGTCTGCGAGAACGTCCGGGTGAAGCAGATCAACTCCAAGGACGACAACCGCCTGATCGGCACGGGCGTCGGCGCCGTGGCCGGTGGCCTCATCGGCAACCAGGTCGGCGGCGGTAAGGGCAAGACCCTGGCCACGGTGGCCGGCGCGGTGGGCGGCGGCTACGCCGGCAACCGCATCCAGAAGAGTCACCAGGACAAGAATGCGACGTACACCACGGAGCGCCGTTGCCGCTGGGTGGACGACTGAGCGTCGCGGGGGTGTAAGCGGACGGCGGTGGCGCCGGTCTCATGGAAAGGGCGCCCTGGCGCCCTTTCCCGCTTCCGGAGGCTGTATGCGTACCGATCCCGATCGTCGTCGTTTCCTCGGCGTGCTGGCCGCCACGGCGGCCGCGTCCATTTCCCTGCCTTTCGTCCTGCGCGCCACCCGGCCCGCGATGGCGGCCGACGCGCCCGTGCCCAAGGGCGGCAATGTGACGCTGGATTGTTTCGGCAACGACAAGAAACCGCTGGGGACCTGCGTCGAGCCCCGCATCGTCCTCACCGATGAGCAGTGGAAGGCGAAGCTGAGCAGCAAGTCCTATTACATCACCCGCCACGATGGCACCGAGCCGGCCTATACCGGGGAGGGCTGGGACCGCCATGACAACGGCATCTACCGGTGCATCTGTTGCGACACGGCCCTCTACGATTCGGCGACCAAGTTCGATTCGGGCACCGGCTGGCCGAGTTTCTACCAGCCGATCTCGAAGCGGAACATCACGGAGAAGACCGACCGCAGCCTGATCGAGGAGCGCACGGCGGTGAACTGCGCGCGGTGCGACGCGCACCTGGGCCATGTGTTCGACGATGGTCCCGATCCGACCGGGCTGCGCTATTGCATGAACGCGGCGGCGATGCGGTTCGTGGCCTACGCGGCCTAGCCGAGGACGGTAATCGCCGCTGAAGCGGCTCCCACGGCCTGCCTGGTGGGAGCCGACCTTGTCGGCGATGGGTGCTTGCCTCGACCTGGCCCGCTGCCGCGGAATCGCCGACAGGGTCGGCTCCCACCTGGCGGCCTCCCACCGTAAAAAAACCCCGCCATTTAGGCGGGGTTTCTGGTTCAACCGCCCGGGGGCGTCATCGGCGTCAGTTCGAATTCCTTCGGGGGCGTTTCACCCTTCAGGTAGCTCACGAAGTAATCCCAGCGGCGGCGCGTCATGTACTGCGTGGCCGCGCCATAACCGTGGTGGGCATTGGGAATCATGACCAGGTCGAAGTCCTTGTTGGCCTTGATCAGTGCTTCCACCACCAGCAGGGTCTCGTAGGGCGGCACGTTGTCATCGGAAGTACCGTGGGCGAGCATCAGATGGCCCTTCAGGCCCGATGCCCACTTCTGGTTCGCCTGATCGTCGTAGTTCGACTTGCCATCCTTGTCGGTGACCATCAGGCCCTGCCACTTCTCGGCCCAGTCGTCTTCGTAGTTGCGGTTGTCGTGATTGCCCGATTCCGAGATACCGACCTTGAACACGTCGGCGTAACGGAACATGGCGGTGGCGGTGGCGTTGCCGCCTCCGGAATGGCCCCAGATACCGACGCGATCGCCGTCGAGCCAGGAATACTTCTGTACCAGCTGCTTCACCGCTGCGACCTGGTCGGGCAGCGTGTTGTCGCCGATGTTCTTGAAGTAGGCGTCGTGGAAGGCCTTCGAGCGCCACGGCGTGCCCATGCCATCCACGGCCACCACGACGAAGCCCAGCTCGGCCAGCGCCTGGTTGTCGCCATGCGAGGGAATGAAGCTGCGCGTGCGTACCGAACCGGTCTGCGGGCCCGGGTAGATGTAGACCACGAGCGGATACTTCTTCGACGGATCGAAGTTCGTCGGCTTGAACATCTGGCCGTAGAGGTCGGTCTTGCCGTCGCGCGCCTTCACCGTGAACGCGGTGGGCGGCACCCAGCCCTTGGCCTTGAGGCGCGAGATATCAGCACGAGCGATCTCCTTCACCGTGGCCCCGGTATCGGAGCGGCGCACCACGGCGACGGGCGGCGTGTCGATCGTCGAATACGAGTCGAAGAAGTACGTGCCGTCCTTCGACATCGACACGCTGTGGTCGGCGTTCTCGGGCGTGAGCAGGGTCAGGCCCTTGCCGTCGAAGCCGATCTTGTAGAACTGCTGGTAGTACGGATCGACGCCCTTCTCGCGGCCGACGCCACGGAACCAGATCGTCTTCGTCTTCGGATCGACATGCAGCACCTGGGTGACGTTCCAGTCGCCCTTGGTGATCTGCTGTTCGAGCTTGCCGGTCTTGAGGCTGTACATGTACAGATGGCCCCAGTTGCTCCGCTCGGAGAACCAGATCACCTGGTCGGTCTCTGGCACGTACTGCCAATTGGCCATGTCGTTGCCGCCTTCGAAATAGGTCTTCGCCTTTTCGTCGAATACGGTACGGACGTCACCGGTTTCCGGGTTGGCCACGCGGAACCATTCATGCGTATGGTCACGCGCGGTGGAAACGAAGGCGACGCTCTTGCCGTCGGCGGCCCAACGTACGTCGTCCCATACGCCCGGGCTGCACGAGACGTCGTCGCAGATCGTCGAGCGGTGCTGGTCGGGCGGCATCTTGAAGCGGACGACCTTCTTCGTCGGCACGTCGATCACGACGCGCTCGATCATCGTCACGTCCTTGTCGCCCGGCAACGGATACTTCCAGGTATCGACCTTGGGGTGCCCTACGTTGACACCGACCAGGGTCATTTCGCCGGTCTTGCGCTGGTCCTGCTGGAAGGTGGCGATCTTCTTCGAATCCGGCGACCAGACCAGGATAGCCTCGTCGGTGTGCTTCCAACCCGCGTTGTCGGTGGCGTAGCCGTAATCCTTGACCCCATCGGTGGTCAGCTGCGTTTCCGCACCCGTGGCGATATCGCGCACCCAGAGGTTCCAGTCGCGGATGAAGGCCTCGGACTTGCCGTCCGGCGACTTCAGGCCGGGCTCGTCACCGTAGGCCTTGCCGTTCGCGTCCTTCTTCACCGCGGCGAGTTCGCATTTGCCGACCGCCTTGTCGCAGACGTAGCGCTTGCCGTGCGAGGTGATGTCCAGGCCATCGTCCGGACGGACGACGAAGCCGGTGACGGGCAGCTTTGCCGCATCGACCTTCTTGCCGGTCGCGGCGGAAAGCGCCGCGGCCACCTTGTCGCGATCGAATGCGCGCGTGGCCTCGCCGGTGGCGGCGTCCACCTTCATGAACTGGTCGCCATCCTTGTCGTGGTCGCGATACCAGAAGTGGCCATCGTCGATCCAGGTCACGCGCTGGACCGAGTGGTCCACCAGCGGCATGGTGTTGTTGGCGAGGAACGAGTCCGCGCGCCGGTAATCGTCCGTGGTGACGGTCTGCGCCGAGGCGGCGGAGGCCCCGATCAGGCCGAGGAGGACGGCGCCGGAAAGCGCCGCGTTGCGTGTGATCGACATCGATGGTCCCCGTGACGGCAGGGCGGCGCGGAAAGCGCCGCAAACCGGACGAGGCTAGCCCCCGGCGGCCCACGGGGCCTATGCCAGAGGTCATGGGTGGGCTAGGCGTTGCGTGGCCCGGTGCGGAAACGCCGGCCCTGGCGCTCCACCATCTTCAGGGCGAGGCTGTCCGGCATCAGCTTGAACAGGCCCTTGATGGCCCTGTTCACCCCTCCGTTCACGTACACGGCCTTGCCCGCCTCCACCGCGTCCAGCCCCTGCCGGGCGACCGTCTGCGCATCCATCCACATGAAGCCGGGCATCTTCGAGACCAGTTCCCTGGAACCGGTGACATCGTGGAATTCGGAATAGGTGAAACCAGGACAAACCGCGGTGGTGTGCACGCCCGTACCCTTGCCTTCCAGCGCCAGCGACTGCGAGAACTTGATCAGGTAGGCCTTCGACGCCGCATACAGCGTGTGGCCGGCGGAGCCGGGCACGTGGCCGGCGAGCGAGGCGACGTTGACGATCCGGCCATAGCCACGCGTCTTCATGCCCGGCAACAAGCGATACGCCAATTCGGTGGGTGCCGTCATCAATACCTGGATAAAGGCTGCATGCGTCGGCCACGGCTGCTCGTCGAAATAGCCGGTGACACCGTAGCCGGCGTTGTTGACCAGCACATCGATCGACAAGCCCTGGGCGTCGAGCGCCGCCACCAGCGCCTCCGGGCCGTCCGGCCGGGCGAGATCCAGCGGCGCGACGACCGCCTCGACGGCGTGGCGTTCACGCAGTTCCTTGGCCAGCGTTTCGAGGCGGTCGGCCCGGCGTGCCGTCAGCACGAGGTCATGGCCGCGGCGGGCGAGTTCGCGGGCGAAAGCCTCGCCGATCCCTGCCGATGCGCCCGTGACCAGGGCGCGACGATTGGATGTCATGGGTGCTCTCCCGTGCAACCTGTGTGAGCAGGAGTATGCACCGGCGGAGCATGAACGAGAGGCGGTCGTCGTTGCCGGCGCGACGCGCCTTTCACGCTTTCGTGCACCCCCTGGCCACGAAGCTCGTGCTCCCTACGAACGATCCCGTCGATCACGAGGAGTCCACGACCATGACAAGCACCGACCATGACATCAAGGTTCTCAACACCCTGATCGAAACCACCATCGACAGCGCCGAAGGCTATGGCGAGGCGGCGAAGGATGCCGGAAATACGCGTTATGCCGCCTCGTTCCAGCAGCGCGCGGCCGAGCGCCGCCAGTTGGCGCGTCGCCTGCAACAGCAGGTCAGTTCGCTCGGCGGCAAGCCGGAAGACGACGGCTCCGTACTGGCCAAGGCGCACCGCATGTTCGTGGAGCTGCGCTCGAAGATGAGTTCCCGGGACGACACCGCCATCGTCGACGAGGTCGAGCGTGGCGAAGACCACATCAAGGCGAAGTACGAGCACGCCCTGGAAGACAACGACGTGACCGCAGGCACACGCTCACTGATCAACGAAGCCTACGTCACGGTGAAGAACGGGCACGACCAGATGCGCGACCTCAAGCACGCGCTGCACGGTTCGACGCACTGATCATTGAGCCAGAGCCACTCCGTCACGGAGTGGCTTGGGTGGCGGCCTGTTCGATCAGTGCCGCCACTTCCTTCGGGCGCGATTGATAGACCGAATGGCTCGCGCCCTTCACCTCGATCGTGTGGCTCTGCGCACGCTTGGCGTACATGCGCTCCAGGTCGGGGTTGATGATCTTGTCGGCGGTCGCCACGGCGTACCAGCTCGGCTTGTCCTTCCAGGCGGGATGACCGGCGGGCGTGTCGAACACCGACGCCGCCGTGAAGCCCTGGGCGTTCGCCTCGAAGGTGGATTGCTGCGGCGCAAGGTCGGCGGCGAAGTCGGCCGGGTATTTCGCGGGATCGAGATAAAGGAAACCGTCCGCAGTTTTCTTGATGTCCTTGGTCTGGCTGGTGGCACTGGGGAAGCGCTTGCCGTTGGCCACTTCGGTCTCCCCCTGGTCGAGCGCGTGCGCGGCGATGTACACCAGGCCCACCACCTTCGGATCGTTGCCGACATCGGTGATGATCGCGCCGCCGTAACTGTGTCCCACGAGGATCGTCGGCCCGTCCTGCATGTCGACGATACGCTTGACAGCGGTCACGTCATCGGCGAACGAGGTCAGCGGATGCTCGGCGACCGACACGTGATAACCGTTCTTCACCAGGATGTCGTAGACCGGCTTCCAGCCACTTCCGTTCGCCCATGCGCCGTGAACCAGGACGATGTTCCGCACAGGGGTCGCCGCCATGACGGAACCGCCGGCCAGTACGCCTCCGAGGAGGATCGCGGCGGAGAGGAGCAGGGTCGCGCCTTTCTTGCTGTTCATCGGAATGGAGGCCTTGAAGGAAGGAGTCCGGAAAGAGCAAGCGCAGCCCGCCCGGTGGTGCCGATTCTGGCTCTATGGGCGTGGCGGTATTGGCGAACCTTGCGCCGAAAGGCAAAAACCTATGATTTCTTATGGGTATTTGGGTCGGCAGCGCACACGCCGACAGCGATGACTCGAATGTAAATCTCCATGTCCTGACAGATTACTGAGAGCGTCGGTGACTGTAGCGAATCTTCGGAAGGACGGACGATTGCCGCGCATCGTTCGATCGATGCGATCAGGTCGATTCATTCGCCGGAGAGATAAAAATGAAAAGCACGACCACGATGATGCAAGCACTATATGCAACCATCCTTTGCGGTGCCGCAACCATTTTGCCCATCGAACATTCCCTAGCGGCACAACCGGGGAGTGAAACACTGACAGATGCTGGGCCTGCCGAGGATTCGACCCAACTTATCGCCAATCATCGTGCCTCCCTGGAGCCGATCTTACGAGGATTACTGCAGGCTCAGGTCGACGCACAGGAACGCATACCAGGGCAGGCACCAGTTATCGTGGTGAGTAAGGTGTCCTTTAATGATTCCGGTGATGAGCTCGTAGTGGAGCTTGGAAAAGGCTACGTACCTACATACTACGGAGGTGATTTCGAAGATCACATCCATGCACTGGCTAATAATGTATATGCTTACATGGAAAAAATCGGTCCGCTTCGCAGCGTGGACTTCACCTTCGAAGGAAGGGACATTCTCGACTACTTCCCCTACGAAAGGGGGCTCAAAGAACAAGCGGAGATGTCGCAGCGAGACGCGTTATTTCATCGAGCTGATACCGGAAGCGGCCGCGTGCTCGTCTCAGGCGGTCACGGATACTATTTCCATAAGAAATACGGCTGGACCACACAGAGATCATCGATAAATGGAATCATCGAAGATTTTGCCACGTCGGCATTTCGAGGACTCGGCTGCACCATTGTCCATTCGCTATGACTGCATGGCGATGAAAGACCAACCCTTCACCACCAAGTGGGATGCCTTCTTTACTGATGCAGATGGCGTCAAGGCAAAAACCTCTGTTGCTATGACGTGTAAGCCTAAAGGCTAAGCATGTAGGTTGAAACTATGCCGCATCCACAAAACGCCGGAAGCATTTGCACTAGTTTTCAAGGCTAGAAACTGTTGCCTTTTGAATGGCCAGCAAAACGGGAAGTCGATCCGTGACATGCAAAAAGCCCCTGCACAAACAGGGGCTTATAATTGCAACCGTTACAAATCGATCTCAGATGGAATCTAGAACGGAATATCGTCGTCGTCGAAACCTTCGTTGGCCGGCGGAGCCGAACGCTGCGGTGCATTGCCGCCTCGCGGCTGACCATAATCGTCGCCGCCACGCGCACCGCCACCGAAGTTGCCGCGTTGCTGGCCACCGCCGCCCGCGCCGCCGCCGAAATTGCCGCGGGGTTGCTGCTGCGGGCGAGCGCCGCCCTGGCCACCGGCAAAACCGGCGCCTTCACCGCCGCCCTGGCCACCGAGCATCTGCATTTCGTTGGCGATGATGTCGGTCGAATAACGCTCGACGCCGTCCTTGTCGGTGTACTTGTCGGTGCGCAGCGAGCCTTCGATATAGACCTGGCGACCCTTCTTCAGGTATTCGCCCGCGATTTCCGCGAGCTTGCCGAAGAGTTTCACCCGGTGCCATTCGGTGCGCTCTTGCTTCTCGCCGGACTGCTTGTCCGTCCAGGCTTCGGACGTGGCGATGCGCAAGGACGTGATCGCCGTGCCGCTACCGGTGTAACGGGTTTCCGGGTCCGCGCCGAGATTGCCGACGATGATGACCTTGTTGATGCCGCGTGCCATGGATTTCCCTCGTATGCGTGTCTTTCCCGCCCATGATAGCGAGCCAGCGCCGAGGCGGGGGCTTGCGGGGTCGGACCGGCTAGTTTGGTCGAAGGGCGTGCGGAGGGCAAACCGTACGGTGACGGCGGAGCCCTGCGCATGCCGTAGGCCCCGGGCTCACTCCCATTGGATCTGGACCAGGGCCGTGGCGACGGCGTCCCCGGCCTTGAGTGGGCCCACGCGTACATAGCGGGCCTGGAAGGCAAGCGCCGGGACATCCCCCATCCAGCTGAATTCCACAGGCGAGGAGCCGTCAGGCGGCAGAGGCTGGCCATCCGCCGTGCGCATCTCGATGGCCACCCCCTCGGCGCCCCCCACGGGAGCGATATAACGGGGATCGGCCGGGTGGGCGGCGGCACGCATCGTGACGCTGGCCTTGGTCGCACCTACGCAGTCCACCCCCATGAAACTGGCCTCGCGCCAACGACTGCCGTCGCCCACGGCACCCAACTCGGACGCCGCCACCGTGTCCAGGTCGATCCGGACACGGCTGAGCGCGAGACCACAGGAAGGGGTCACCGCCCCTTGCACCTCGAAATCGAGGCGATCGTCGGCGTGGACGACGGCAGCCGTGCCCATGGCGAGGGCCGTGGCCGTCGAAACGCATTTTCGAACGTGTAACCGGATCGTGTTCATTCGCATACTCCCATGTGCCGGACGTCGCCGGCGGCGGTTTTCGTAGTGGCAAGCAGCCGCAGGCCGCAACGGCCATCGATGCCCTCCCAGCGCACCGTCCATTGGCCCCCGGCATCCTGACCACGCAGGAAGACACGACCCGCCTGGCCGACGACACCCACGGAACGGCCAGCGCCATCGACCACTTCAGCCGCGAACGGCAGGGGGGTCCCGTCGGCGAAGGCCGCGGTCACGAGGAACGTGGTAGCTACGTCCGTCTCGAACGGGACCAGGACCACGGCACCCGACGTCGGCGCCACGCGCCGGTGGGTGGAGGCCAGGGCAACGTCCAACGACAGGCCCGAGGGATCGAGATCGACACTGTTCCAACGGAAGGGCGTGAGATGGGAAACAACGGCGTGGCCGCTGCGATCGATACGAATGCCCGGGCCGGCTCCCACACGGGCTCCCCCCGCTCCCCGGGCCCGAACCAGGGCGGTCGCCTCCCCAAGGCGCTGTGCGAAGGTGACGCCACCGGCATGGAACACGACGCCGCCCGCTGCCGAAAGGGAACCACCCCGGGAGGTACCTGTGCTTTCGATGCTCGCGGATACCTCGCCCATCGGCAGCACCTTGGTCAAGGATGCATCGAGCCGCTGCCCTTCGTGACGGTGTCCCGCGAGTGCCGCGCCGTACGACATCGTCCCGTCGTCATCCATGCTTCCGCTGAGGCCGACACGAGCGCCGCCCGAATGCTCGCCGAGCAGCGACGTATGCAGGGTCGTCGAAGACGCCCCCGTACCAAGCGGCACCGAAAGCGTCCATTGTCCCGTCATATCGTGGCGCGACCTGCGCAGGGAGAGATCCATCGTGGCGCGCCGCCAACCTCGGGTCCACGACATCGCGTGGTCGACTGTCGTGCCTTCGGCGCGCTTGCGCGAAACATGGCTGATGCTCACGCTCAGTGAGCCGCGCTCGTCACCGAGATCCCGCTGCGCGACCAGGTCGATCCGGCGCATCGACGCAAGGCGGCTCCTGGCGTTGGACGGCGTGGGCAGCGGCGTTTCCCGCCCCCGCGCCATGCTCACCGAGACCAGCGTCCCGTCACGCCATTGCTTGCCGTGACGCAGGCGCCACAAGCTTCCATGCCGGCCATTCCGGGATACGGAATGAGTGACATCCATGGCGAAAGCCCCCGCCAGGGTATCGACCGCCCCACCCAGCACCACCGAAGCCTGGCGTGGCCATTGACGCCAGCCGGTATACAAGGTCGTGTCATGCGGAAATCCATGCCGCCAACTCGCCTGGAACAGCGCCTTGGTACGTCCGCGACCCACCAAGGCGTTGCCCGCGCTGAGCGCATAGCTCGTATGCCCTTCGCGCAGAAGTTCGGGTACGGGAAAAAAAGGTACGCGGAAGGTCCTGTGGACGCCATCGCTTTCCAGGACGTCCACTTCGAGGTCTCCGCCACGCCCGGTGGCGTAGAGATCGTCGATCACGAAAGCCCCAGGAGGAACGGTCAGTTCGCGCAGCAGCATGCCGTTCTGCGTCACCCTGACCGTCGCATGGCTGACCGCCGTTCCCGTCACCCGCGGCGCATAGCCGGCCGTTGCGTCGGCGGACATGCGTGCGTCGCTGGCGATACTGAGTCCGCGCAGTCGCAAGGGCGCGAACAGGTCGTCGGTCGGAGCGATATCGCCCATGCGCAGCTGCGAGCGCCACGCTCCCAACTGTCGTTCGACGAATCCATATCGACTGCGGTAGCGCCGGCCCGACCATGCGCCGGCTTGACGCACGCGCCAGGCGCCCAGGTTCAAGCCGGCGTCGGCGCCAATGAAAACCGAACGACGGCGGTGGTTCGCGGAAGACGCATGGCGAACGTTCGTGCGCCATGCAAGCAGCCCCGCGCCGATGCCCTGGTCCCATTGGGCAGGCGGAACCGCCGCACTGAACCGGCGCGTCATCATCGCTTGTGGCACTTCGATGTAAAGGCGCTGTTCGCCGATATCGAGGCGCGACGTGGCCATATCGATACGCTCGCCTATCGATCGACACGGGTCGTCCGCAGGCGTCCCCGGTACGGTCGAAGAGAGACCGAAAGATAAAAGTTCGTCATGCGTGATACATGGCGTGGCGTCCGCGCGGCCCGCCTTCGACTCGAACCGGACGTTCTTGCGTATCTGCCACTCGCCGTTCATCCAGATGTCCACTTCGTAGTTTCCCGGAAGCACCGGGTTGCCATGCGAGTAACGCGACAGATCGAGTGTCGAACGCTCTTCCACGGGAAGGAACGCCGAATCGAATTCCACCTCGGGTATTTCTTGCGCTTGGGCGGCACATCCCACGACAAGGCAGCCGGCGAAAGCGATACGCCACGGGACCGTGAAGCGCGACGAACCCTGGTGGAATCGCCGACTGACGACAACCGGCATGCACAGGCTCCCCTGCTCACCGATCCACCGCTGCGGAGCCACTGACCGTGGCTCCGAAATCGTTGATGGTCACGAAAGCCACCTTGGCGACATCGACGTTGGCCTTTCCCTTCGGCAGGGGAAAACCGAGCGACATGCCCGGAGCCACCATTCCACCACCCAGCGACACAGGCGAACCGGCATCGTTGCCTGCATGCAGGTCGACCGCGTTGAAGGAGACGTGATACGGCGAGGGATTCACGACCTTCAGCGACGAGCCGTCCGCACCCCGCTCGATCGACCACCGCAAAGTCGCCGCTGCGCGGTCCGGTGACGACGGAAGACCCTTCGGCCGGTGGAAGAGCTTCAGGCGATGACGGAACGCGAGCTGCAGCACGTTCTTACCGTCGACGTCCGACGCCTTGGGCGGGATCTCCAATACGTTGAGCCAGTAGAGCGCTTCCCGATCGCGAGGGAGGTCGTCGTCCACGTGCACGATGCGCAAGGCATGGCCGTTGCCGGGGTCGATGCGGAACACGGGGGGCGTGATGGCGAACGGTGCGTGCGCGCTCGTGGGCGTGGAGCGCTCATCGCCGTCATCGACCCATACCTGGACCAGTGCCGGATCGCCGCCCTTGTTTTCCAGGCGCAGCGATACGTCGCGCACCTGTGCGGGGAAGACCACCCGTGTACCGCCGATGACAACGGCTGCATTCGCCGCTGACATGCCACACATTGCCAGGACGATGGCCAGGATCGTCGGCTTCGCTCGAAACATGGGGAATCCTTCGTCTCGCTTCCATGAGCCGACCGGGCACGATGGTCCGGCCGGCACCCGATGCACAGGCTGCTCAGTCGTAAACGACCTGGAAGCCCACCCTGGAGGCAGCCGTGCCGCCCTTGACATCGCCCATGCTGTAGTAGCGTGCGATCAGGCCGATTTCGGCGACATGGTCCGTGACCTTCACGCCCTGGGAGTCCTCGGTGTACATGTTGATGGGCGTGCCGTCCTGGTTCGCCATCTGGATCTGCACGTTCGTGGCCGCGCCATCGCCGGCATCGACATTGAGACGGCCCGTGGTGCGATCCAGGGCGGGACTGGCGGGATCGAAACGGATCTTCGCGGTGATGTCGTTGGTGCATTCGTCGTTACCGCCAATACGGATGACGAAGCCACGGTCCCCGGCCGTATCGCCCGGGTTGGCCAGCGCACCCGCGCTGATGCTGCCCAGGTCCACGGCCTTCGTCGCCGCGCCGCCGCCAGGAGGTTTTCCCTCCACTTGGCATGTCGTGGCGACGATGCGGCCGGTGATGTCGATGATGCCGTCGTTCGCTGCGTGGGAACGTGGGGCGGAGATGATGAGGGCCGTGGCGAGCAAGGCGATGGCGCTACGTTTTCTGTACATGGCGGCTTCCTGGAAAAGGGATGGCGTGCCGGCAATGGAGCGATCGGCGCGCACAGAAAGTCTGCGTATCCCAAGCCCCCGTTGCGATACGTAAATTCTGAAAAAAATGCCCCTTCGGCAGCATCTTGCGGGCCCTTCCGCGGTCTTCGTAAGCGCCCGCCCGCAGCCGGCGCAGGTGAAGGGCGGTGCATGCCGCTCCGACCCGGGCCGAGGACGTCCCGGGCCGTGGACACGGAATGGGCCGGGCTACCCCTATAATGTGATCCACCTGCCGCATACGACCCTGGTCCATGTCATCCATCGCCGCTCGTTCCACCCTCCTCGATTTCGCTGGCGTCCGTGCCCTGGCGGCGGAAGACATGAAGGAGGTCGATGCACTGATCCGCCATCGGCTCTCGTCGGATGTCGTCCTGATCAACCGCATCGCGGATCACATCATCGCCGGCGGCGGCAAGCGCCTTCGCCCGATGCTCCACGTACTGGCGGCGCGCGCCGCGGGCTATCACGGGCAGCAGCATGCCAAGCTGGCGGCGATCGTCGAATTCATCCATACCTCCACCCTGCTGCACGACGATGTGGTCGACGAGTCCGACATGCGCCGCGGCCGCAAGACGGCGAATGCGCTCTGGGGCAATGCCGCCAGCGTGCTGGTGGGCGACTTCCTCTACTCGCGCTCGTTCCAGCTAATGGTGGAACTGGACGACATGCGGATCATGCGCGTCCTCGCCGACACCACCAATACCATCGCCGAAGGCGAAGTGCTGCAACTGCTGAACATCGGCAACGCCGACGTCGACGAAAACGCATATCTCGCCGTGATCGAACGGAAGACGGCCGTGCTCTTCGCGGCGGCCACCGAACTCGGCGGCGTGCTGGGTGGCTTGCCTGAGACGCAGGTCGCCGCGCTGCGCCGTTACGGCATGGAACTCGGCTACGCCTTCCAGATCGCCGACGACCTGCTCGACTACGTTTCCGACGCGGAAACGCTGGGCAAGAACATCGGAGACGATCTTGCCGAAGGCAAGCCCACCCTGCCGTTGATCTACGCGATGCAGGTGGCGGACGCCGATCAGTTGAAATCGCTGCGCCACGCGATCGAGCATGGCGGGCTCGATTCACTGGATCGCATCGTCGCCGCCATACGCGACTCCGGCGCGATTGAACGCACGCACGAAAAAGCCGTGGCTCACGCCGCGGCGGCGCGCGAGGCGCTCGCCGAACTGCCCGCGTCCAGTTACCGCGACGCACTCGCGGCACTGGCCGACTATTCGGTCGAACGGCGGTTCTAGAAAGCCTCGTTCAACCAGGACCGCATGGCGGCGTAGGCACGTCGGGCGACTTTCGCGTCGTAACGGCAATTGCCCGTCGCCGCCGTCGCTTCCTTCTCGGTGAAGCAGTGCACCGCGCCGCCGAAGTCCTCGGAGGCCCAGTCCACCTTCGCGTCACGCATCTCCGCCTCGAACGCGGCGCGCTGCTCGGCGGGAACGTTGGCGTCGTCGGCGCCATTGAGCGCCAGCACTTTCGCGTGGATGTTCGACGCGAGTTTCGGGTCGTCGGTCGAGAGCAGACCGTGGAAGCTGACCACCGCGGAGACATCCGCGCCGGCACGAGCCAGGTCGAGCACGGCCGAGCCACCGAAACAGAAGCCGATCGCGGCGAGCCTGGCCGGATCGATGGGCGCGTGCTTCGCCTGCGCCTTCAATGCTTCGAATGCCCGCGATACGCGCAGCCGCATCACCTTGCGATCGGCGTAGAGCGGCTTCACGGCGGCGCCCGCTTCGGCTTCCGATGTCGGCCGCGTGCCGCCGCCATACATGTCGGTCAACAGGATCACGTAGTCCTTGCCCGCGATCTCCTTCGCCTTCGCCACCGCCATGTCGTTCACCCCGAACCAGTTGGGCACCATGAGCAGACCGGGTCGCTTGGTCGCGATGGCATCGTCGTACACAAGGAAACTCTTGTAGGTCACTCCCTGGTCGGTCCACTGGACCGGCTTGGCGACCATCGCCGCCGAGGCGGCACCGACATGACCGAGGACCAGCAAGGACAAGGCAAGCAGCGAACGGCGCATCGGCGTGGCTCCCATGGAAGGTTCGCCAAGCATAGGCGTCCTCCCCGGGCGAGGGAATGTGGCGACCGCCCTCAGAGCCCTGCCGCGTGCCTGGCCAGCTTTCGTTTCAGTGGCCCGAAGGCGTCGAGCAGGCGGACGCCCCCCCCTCGCATGGCGACCAGCGGCGTGGCCTTCCACCCATAGACGCGCTCCAGGGCGTCGAACGACCAGGCATCGAGCCCGTCCGCGCTGCGGCGGCGCCGCGCATAGCGGCGCAGCACGTGCGCGGCGGCGATATCGCGGCCCGCTTCGCGTGCGTCGACCAGGGTATCGCGGAGTTCGGCCACGTCGCGCAGGCCCAGGTTGACGCCCTGCCCCGCCAGCGGATGGACCGCGTGTGCGGCATCGCCCAGAAGGACCAGCCGCTCCGCTTCGTACCGATCGGCGAGCTTCAGGCGCAAGGGAAAGGCGGCGCGGCGGCTGATCGCGCCGATGGGCCCAAGGCGGAAGTCGCTGGCCACGCCGAGCGCGCCGCGGAAACCGGCATCATCGAGCGCCAGCACATGCGCCGCCTCGGCATCCGGCAACGACCAGACGATGGAACTGCGCCCATCGGCAAGCGGCAAGAGCGCCAGCGGCCCCGTCGGCAGGAACCGCTGCCACGCCGTCCGCTCATGCGGACGTGCCGTCTCGACATGCGCCACCACCGCACGCTGGGCATAGTCGCGCCCATGCGTGCCGATACCCACCATCGTGCGCAGCGGTGACTCCGCGCCATCCGCGGCCACCACCAGGCGGGCGGCAACGACCTGCCCATCGGCCAGTTCCAGTTGGGCCCGATCTTCGCGCACCGCGTAGGCGACCACCTCGGCGGGAACGATACGACGCACGCCGGCATCGTCCAACGCGTGCCAGAGCGATGCCTGCACGAGCCCGTTCTCGACGATGTAGCCGAGCACGTCACGCCCTTCATCGGCGGCGTCGAAACGGATCGTGGCGCCGTTCTCCGCATCCCATACGACCATCCGCTCATAGGCGGACGCACGCGCGGCCTGGATGGAGGCCCATATCCCCAGTTCATCGAGCAGGCCGATGGATGACGGGGCGAGCCCCACCACGCGCAGGTCGACCTCGTCCGCGGCGGCCCAGGGAGCGGGTTCGCGTGCGTCGACCAGCGCCACCGAGAAACCGGCGCGAGCCAGGGCCAGCGCCGCCGCCGCGCCGACCATGCCACCGCCCACCACGGCCACGTCGAGAAGGCCACCGCTGCGCCGGCGCGAAGGCACGGCGTTAGCCCGGGAATCGTTCACGGCGTCTTCTCCCGCACGGCGAAAGGCGCGTTCGCGCGGAATCCCATCCCGCGCCGGCTCAGGGCATGGCGCAGCGGTGGCACGCGATCGAGCGCAAGCATGGCAAGCGAACGCAGCGGCCCCAGGAAGGGCTGGTCCATGCATGCCAGGCGCACGAGGCCATGGCTCATCGCCATCGTCCCCTCGCGATCCGGCGTGCGCCGGCGTACATATTCGTCGAGCAGGGTGGCGGCACCCGGGTCGTCGGCGGCCACCACCAGCTCGGCCAGGGTCAGCGCATCGCGCAGGCCGAGGTTGAACCCTTGTGCCCCGATGGGATGCACCGTCTGCGCGGCATTGCCGACCAACACGGCGTGGGGCGCCGTCAGGGATTCCGCGGCGACCCGGCGAATCGGATAGGGAGAGCGCTTGCCCGGGCGGTCCAGGCGCCCGAGGCGCCAACCGAAACGCTCTTGGGCGAGGGCCAGGAAGGCTTCATCATCCATGGCCGCCACCTCGTCGGCACGTTCGGCGGGCACGGTCAGGACCACGCCGATGCGCCGTTCGGCGAGCGGCAGGACCGCGACGGGCCCCTGGTCGGTGAAACGCTCGAACGCGCGGCCCGCAGGGTCCCGTCCCGGCGTCATCGTGCTGACGAACAAGGCCTGCCCGTAATCGTGCTCGCGGGTACCGATGCCCAATTGCGCGCGTACGCCGGAAGCCGTGCCATCCGCCCCTACCAGCAGCGGTGTCTCCAGGCGACGCCGTTGCCCATTCGACGCGATGGTGACCGCCCAGCCACCCTCGACCGGCTCGATGGCCTCGACCCGCGCGGGCGCCAGGCGGGTCAGGTGACGGCAGGTTTCCAGCCGCTGGAGCAAGGCCGCGCCCAGTTCCCGTGCCGGCAGGGTCCAGCCGAGGGCGTCGACGCCCTCGACTGCGGCGTCCATGCGAACACTGCCGAAGTCGCCGGCTCGGCTCGTATGGATATGGGTTATCGGCGTGGCCCGGTGCCGGGCCAGGCTCCATACGCCGATGGCCTCCAGGCCGTTCACGGTCGCACGGGCAAGGGCGAGATTGCGTTCGTCGTAGCTGGGCTGCTCGCCCACGCGCGGCGCGGAGGCTTCGACAAGGACGGCGGGGCGGCCGGCGGTGTCGAGCGCGATGGCGAGGCTGGCACCGACCAGGCCGCCGCCGACGATGAGGATGGGTTCGGACGGGCTCATCCGCGGATCATACCCTCGCCACGTGAAGGCGCCGATCCTGCGGCCCCCTGCCGCAGTGGCGATGAGCCCCGATAGAATGCGCGGATGGGCAATCGACTCTCGAAGATTTACACACGCACCGGCGATGACGGCAGCACCGGCCTGGGCGACGGCAGCCGCACCGGCAAGGACTCTCTCCGGGTCGGCGCCTACGGCATCGTGGACGAGCTCAACAGCACCATCGGCATGATCATGGCCTCCGACGGCGTGGACGACGACATCCGCGAGGCCCTCGTCCAGATACAGCACGAGCTGTTCGATCTGGGCGGCGAATTGTGCATCCCGGGCATGGCGATGGTCCAGGCACGGGACATCGACCGCCTCGAGACGGTGCTCGATGCCTTCAACGCCGACCTTCCCGCGCTCAAGGACTTCATCCTGCCCGGTGGCGGCATGGCGGCCGCCACCTGCCATCTGGCCCGCACGGTCTGCCGCCGGGCCGAACGCGAGGTGGTCGCCCTCGGCCGGGTCGAGGAAGTGCGTCCGGAAGCGCAGCGCTACCTGAACCGGCTTTCAGACTTGCTCTTCGTCATCGCCCGCGTGCTGGCCCGCCGCAGCGGCCACGGCGAGGTGCTCTGGGAGCACGAGCGCCGTCCGCGCGGCTGATCCGGCGGTGTAAGCTCGTCCGGCCGGTGCGGCGATCGCCGCCGCATCCTTCGAGGGGTCATGCTCATGGGCGACGTGCCATCGTGCGGTGGGGTTGGCGATTCTGCTAAGTTGGCGACCTTTCGAACGGACAAGACCGAGCCTGTGACGTCACGCATCAGCATCCTGCCTAAACGCCGCCTGCTGGCGACCGCCGTCGCCCTCATCGTGGCGGGCGCCGCCCTGGACGCACAGGCGCAGTCCTCGCCGGCACAGGGAGAGACACACGCCGTCGCGCCCGCGCCAGCCACGCCCGTCGCCGCGGAAACCTGCCCCCTCGGTTCGTTCATCTGCCCACCGCGGCCGATCAGCTACGCGCTGTGCCGGCCGAACGCGATGCTCGATTTCTACGAGCCGGGCATCACCAAGGACAGCACGCTGCGCGATACCGCCGTCACCGACGTCCACTCGGGCATCGACGACGGCAATACCAGTGGCGTCAAGGTCGAGAGCCCAGAACCCAACCTCTATCACATGACCGGTGGCGTCCGTCTCGAACGCGCCGACCAGGTGCTGCGAGCGAACGACGTCACGTACAACTCCGACTCCACGGCCTACGACGCGAAGGGTGACGTGAAGTATCAAGAGGCGGGCATGCTGGTCTCCGCCGACCGCATGACCGGTACGACGACGCCGAACGAAGGCGACGCCTATAACGTCCGCTATCAGCTGCTGCAGTCGCGCGGCAACGGCGTGGCCAGCCACGCCAAGGTGCTCGACCCGCAGCACGGCCGCTTCCGCATGGCCTCCTACTCGACCTGCGATGTCGGCAGCCATATGTGGGAATTCCGCGCCAAGACGCTCAACCTCAACAAGGAAACCGGCGTCGGCGAGGCACGCAGCGCGACGATGCGCTTCAAGGACGTGCCGTTCATGTACCTGCCGTATTTCACCTTCCCGCTGGACGACCGACGGAAGAGCGGCTTCCTGTATCCAACCTTCGGCTCGTCGAGCCGTTCGGGCCTGTTCCTCAACCTGCCGTACTACTGGAACATCGCGCCGAATTACGACGCGACGATCACCCCCGGGTACTACAGTGATCGCGGATTCATGCTGGGCACGGAGTTCCGCTACCTGCTGCCGCGGTCGAACGGCACGTTCAACCTTCAGTACATGGCCCACGACAAGGGTCCGGACGACGACGAAAGCGGCACCAGCGACCGTGACGGCTCCAAACAGCGCTACCTGGTCCAGATCACCAATTCCACCAACCTCGGCGGCGGGTTCAACTTCGCGGCCAACATCAACCACGCATCCGACAACCAGTATTTCCGCGACTTCAGCAACGACCTGTACCAGTCGGCGGTGGGCATCCTCTCGTCCAGTGCCTACGTCAGCAAGGGCGGCAAGTACTGGAGCGCCTCGCTGGGCGCCGACGATTACCAGAACGTGGATGCCGGCCTGCCGAACTATGTGGTGCCGTACCGCCGCTGGCCGCGCGGAACATTCAACCTGCAGGCGCCGCTGAACCACTGGCTGGACGTGGGCGTGGACACCGAAGCCGTGGCCTTCCGCAAGGTCGATCGCGCGCCCGGCCAGATCGACGGCAACCGCATCGACCTCGCCCCCTATCTCGCGGCCGACTTCTCGGGCGCCTCGTGGTTCGTGCGGCCGCGCGTCGAATACCGCTACACCGGTTACCGGCTGGACTCCGACTACTCGCAGTACAACTACGCACGGCAGAGCCCATCCCGCTCCGTACCGATCAGCAGCCTCGACGCCGGCCTGATCTTCGACAAACAGACCAGCCTGTTCGGCACGAACTATACCCAGACCCTCGAGCCGCGCCTGTATTACCTGTATGTACCCTACCGGAACCAGAACAACCTGCCGACCTTCGACACCAATGAGATGTCGTTCGACTTCTGGCAGTTGTTCACCACCAACCGGTTCTCCGGCGCCGACCGCCAGATGGACGCGAACAACCTGACCGCGGCCCTGACCACCCGCCTGCTCGACGACACCGGCGTGGAAAGGCTGTCGGCCAGCGTCGGCCAGATCAAGTATTTCAGCGACCAGAAGGTGCAGATGCCGGGGGTCGCCCCCACCGACTTCAGTCGTTCGGACTACGTGGCCCAGCTCGCCATCCAGTTCAACGACAAGTGGCGCCTGAACAGCTCCTACCAGTGGAATCCGAACAAGAAACCTTCGCCGTATCCGAACGACAAGGGCGTGTACGTCGACCAGGGCCGGGACACCGACCTGGCAACGGTGCAGATCCAACGCCGGATCAAGAACGACGGCATCGTCAATTTCTCGTACCGGTACCGCCGTAACACCATGGAACAATTCGACACGTCCGTTGTCTTTCCTGTGTCCGAGCGGTGGCGGGCGCTCGCCCGCTGGGTCTTCGCCCGCCGGGACGTGCTGCCTGTCACCTACAACGGACGGGATTTCACCTCCTTCACGTTCTCGCACCGGACCCTCGAGGCCGCCGTGGGCGTCGAGTACGACAGTTGCTGCGTCGCGTTCCGCGTGCTCGGCCGCCACTACGTGCACGACTACCTGCGGGCCACGGACAACGCGATCATGTTCGAGGTGGAATTCAAGGGCATTGGCTCGCTCAACCCGCAATCGGGCCAATACCTGCGGCGTGCTATCCTTGGCTATCAATAAATGGGGCAGGCGCCCCGGGCTCCCTATTCGATGAAGCAGATCCTCGCGTACTCCCTGCTCGCCACTTCCCTGCTCGTGGCCGTGCCTTCCGCCCAGGCCCAGTTGATGCCTTCGGCCCAGCCGTCACCAGGCGCGAGCGTCGGCAATGGCTCGCTCGACCGCATCGTCGCGGTCGTGGAAGAAGACGTCATCCTGCAGAGCGAGCTCGACGAGGCGATCAACGCCATCGTGCGGCAATACGCATCGAATCCGGCCCAGCTGCCGCCCAAGGACGTCCTGGCCCGCCAGGTGCTCGACCGCCTGGTCCTCATGAAGCTGCAGGTCCAGCGCGCCAACGACCAGGGCATCCGCGTGTCCGATCAGGACGTGGACCAGGCCGCCGCCAACGTGGCCCAGCAGAACAAGATGAGCCTCGACCAGCTGCGCGCGGCGGTCGAGCAGGACGGCTACAGCTATGCCGCCTTCCGCCAGCAGCTGTCCGACCAGATCGTCGCGCAGAAGCTGCACGAGAGCATCGTCCGCGACCAGGTCACGGTCACCGACGCCGAAGTGAACAACCTGCTCGCCAGCCCGACCTACAAGGCCGGCGAGGTCCACCTCGCGCACATCCAGATCAGCACCCCGGCCGGCGGCGGCGCCAGCGACATCGCCCAGGCCCAGGCGAAGGCCGAGGAAGCGATCAAGGCGATCCAGGGCGGCATGGATTTCAACGCCGCGGCCATTCGCTACTCCGATGCTCCCGACGCCCTCGATGGCGGCGACCTCGGCTGGCGTCGCCTCGACGAAGTCCCGCCGGCGTTCGCCGACGCCGTGTCGTCGCTGAAGGCTGGCGAGAACACGGCGGCCCTGCGCGGCCCGACCGGCTTCCATATCCTCAAGCTGGTGGAAACCCGCCAGCCGGGCCGGCAGATCGTTACCGAGTACCACGCCCGCCAGATCCTCATCAAGCCTTCCGAGATCGTCACGCCGGAGCAGGCGGAGAAGAAGGCGCAGGACATCTACACCCGCGTCGTCGACAAGAAGGAAGACTTCGCCAAGCTCGCCAAGGACGAGTCCAAGGACAACACCACGGCGAACAACGGCGGCGACATGGGCTGGTTCGTGAAGGACGCCTGGGGCCAGGCCATCGCCGCCCAGGTCGATCAGCTGAAGGATGGCGAGGTCTCGCACCCGATCCAGACCGATGCGGGCTGGATCGTGCTGCAGCGCCTCGGCACCCGCCAGAGCGATCTCACCGACCAGCTCCAGCGTGACCAGGCCCGTCAGGCCATCGGTAACCGCAAGGCGGACGAGGCTTACGAGAACTACCTGCGCGAACTGCGCTCGACCTCGTTCGTCGATATCCGCGTGCCGGAACTGAAGGATCCCGACGACAAGCAGGTCTCGAACACGCCGTAATGCCCCGATGACTCTCACCACCCTGCCACGGCTCGCCGTTACCGCCGGTGAGCCAGCCGGGGTGGGACCCGAGCTGGTCGCGCGGCTCGCCGCCTCCGAACTCCCTGCCGACCTCGTCGCCATCACCGATCGCGACCTGCTTCGCCGTGCGGCCATCCTCTGCGGGCTCGACCTCGACATCGTGGACGACGATGGAACGCGCATCGCCTCGCGCCCCGCTGGACGTATCCGGGTTCGCCACGTGCCGCTTGGGGCCGATGTCCATTTCGGCCATCCGGACCCCCGCAATGCGCACCACGTGCTCGATCTCCTGCGCATGGCCGCGGATGGCTGCATGGCTGGCGATTTCGACGCCGTGGTGACCGGACCCGTACAGAAATCCAGCATCAATGAAGGGGGCGTCGCCTTCAGCGGCCACACGGAGTTCTTCGCCGAGCGCGCGGGTACCGAGGTCGTGATGATGCTCGCCAGTCCGGAACTGCGGGTGACCCTGGCCACGACGCACCTGCCGCTGTCGGCGGTCCCTGCGGCGGTCACGCCGGCCCTGATCGAGCGCACGTTGCGCATCGTCGCCGCTGCGCTGACTTCGCTTTTCGGCCTTGCCCATCCACGCATCGCGGTGCTCGGCCTGAATCCGCATGCGGGCGAAGGGGGGCACATGGGCCGCGAGGAGATCGACACGATCATCCCCCTGCTGGAGCGCCTCCGTGGCGAAGGCATGGACCTGATCGGGCCGCTTCCGGCCGACACCGCCTTCGTCCCCGCCATGCGTGGACGCTACGACGCGGTGCTGGCCATGTATCACGACCAGGCCTTGCCCGTGCTCAAGAGCGAGGCGTTCGACCGAACCGTGAACGTGACCCTGGGCCTACCCTTCATCCGCACGTCGGTCGACCACGGTACGGCGCTCGACCTTGCCGGCACGGGCCGGGCGGATCCTGCCAGCCTGTTCGCCGCCACGCGCTTCGCCATCGATCTCGCCCGCCACCGGGGCCGCCCATGAACGCACGCCCCAAGAAAAGTTTCGGCCAGCACTTCCTGCACGACAAGCGCTATATCGAACGCATCGTCGCCTCGATCGCGCCGAAGGATGGCGACACCGTCGTCGAGATCGGTCCTGGCGAAGGGGCGATGACCCTGCCCCTGCTCGGCGTGGCCCGGAAGATGACGGCCATCGAACTGGATACCGACCTGATTCCCGGCCTGCAGGCGCGAGCGGCGGCGATCGGTGAGTTGAGGATCGTCCATTCGGACGTGCTCAAGGTCGATTTCAGCCAGCTCGCCCGGGAGCTCGGCGCCGAGCGGCTGCGTATCGCGGGCAACCTGCCCTATTACATTTCCAGCCCCATCCTTTTCCACTGCGTCGAACACGCGGCGGCGATCCAGGACATGCATTTCATGCTCCAGAAGGAGGTCGTGGACCGCATGGCCGCCGAGCCCGGCAGCAAGGTTTACGGCCGCTTGAGCGTGATGCTCCAGCTAGCCTGCAAGGTGACGCCGCTCTTCACGGTGCCTCCGGGAGCCTTCCGGCCGCCCCCCAAGGTGGATTCCGCCGTGGTCCGCCTGGTGCCCCTGGCGCCGGAGCAGCTGCCCAAGGGCGATCCGGCGAAGATTCACGCAATCGTGAAGGCGGCCTTCGCGATGCGCCGGAAGACGCTCACGAACACGCTGAAAGGCCTCGTAGACGAGGCGACCATTCGTGAACTCGGCATCGATCCGCGTGCACGTGCGGAGACCCTGGCCCCGGGAGATTTCGTGAAACTCGCGAATGCGATGTGAATCCTGCCGCGGACTCACTTGCCCACCCCCTCCCCGTCCATGACAATCGCGGCATGAATTCCAAATCCCCTTACACGATCGACGTGGAGGTCGCTTCCCGCTTCGTTCCCGACCAATCGCAACCGACCGACAACCGCTACGTGTTCGCCTATACGATCACGCTGCGCAACGTCGGCGCCACCGGCGCACAGTTGCTCACGAGGCACTGGCTGATCACCGATGCGAACGGCAAGGTCGAAGAAGTACGCGGCGACGGTGTCGTCGGCGAGCAACCGTGGATGCGACCAGGCGATACCTTCGAGTACACCTCGGGCGCCGTGCTCGAAACCGCGGTCGGGACCATGGAAGGAAGCTATCGCATGGTCGCCGACGATGGAACGCATTTCGACGCGCCCATCCCGCCATTCGTGCTTTCGATCCCGCGCACGCTCCACTAGGATCGAACCCATGGATAGTGCGCACGCCGGGAACGGCCTCACGGAGCAACAGTACTGATGGCCGTCTACGCGATCGGCGACGTCCAGGGTTGCTACCCCGAACTCCAGCGCCTGCTGGAGAAGCTCCGCTTCGACCCGGCCAACGACCGGCTGTGGTTCTGCGGCGACCTGGTGAATCGAGGTGGTGAGTCGTTGGCCACGTTGCGCCTGATCCACTCGCTGCGCGACCAGGCGGTCATCACGCTTGGCAACCACGACCTCTCGTTGCTGGCGATCGGCCAACGTCGTGAAGACGCACAGGCACGGGTGAACCCCGAGTTGCGTGAAGTGCTGTTCGCGGAGGACGCGCCGGTGCTTCTCGAATGGCTGCGCATGCAGAAATTGCTGCATAACGACGAAGAGCTTGGCTGGACGATGGTCCATGCCGGCCTGGCACCGATCTGGACCTTGCGCCAGGCCCAGCGGGCCGCGCTGGAAGTGGAACGCGAACTCGGCGGCCCCCGCCACCAGCGTTTGCTCAAGAACCTCTTCGGCAATCGTCCGCCTGGCTGGAACAATCGATTGCAGGGCGTCGAGCGTCATCGCGCCACGATCAACACGCTCACGCGCATGCGCTACTGCGACGTCAACGGCCGCATCGACTTCGAGGGCAAGGGTATCCCCGGCACACAGAAGCCCGGCATGTACCCGTGGTTCGAAGTACCGGGGATGCGTCGTCGCGAGACGAAGATCGTCTGTGGGCACTGGTCCGCGCTGGGACGCTTCGCGGGCCTGGGCGTCTATGCGATCGACACGGGTTGCGTGTGGGGCGGCCAACTGACCGCCATGCGCATCGACGTGCCCGAGCCGGTCTACGTCACCGTCGATGCGGAGCCGTACAGGCAGAAACCCAAGGGCGGTGGCGACTGAGGAAGGGGGGAGGCGTCGGGTGTCACCCTGGGAGCGATTCCGCAGGGAGGCGTAGGCCGGACGAGGACTTAGCGACCAGGGTGACGCCCGGCGGCTCCCCTGCCTCGACGCAAAGGCCACTGCGATGGCGAAGCCGAGCCGTGCTCCCGTAAAGAAAAAGGCGCCCCTCGGATGAGGAGCGCCTTCGTAGCTGCGCCAGAAAAGGTTCGACGCAGTCCTGTTCTTTCGTATCAGCTCAACTGGCCGTGGCAGTGCTTGTACTTCTTGCCTGACCCACAGGGGCACGGATCGTTGCGACCGACTTTGGGGCCGTCGTTCAAGATCGGGGCCATGGCCGGCTCGGACTCGGTGTTGCCGCCGCCCTGACCCATGGCCTGTGCGTCGGCATGCTGGAACTGCAGGCGCTGTGTCTCGGCGGCGCGCTGCTGCTCCGCTTCCATCGCCAGCACTTCTTCTTCGCTGCGAATGCGGATGCGTGCGAGCATCTGCACGACTTCGAGCTTGATGCGGTCGAGCATCTCGGCGAACAGTTCGAACGATTCGCGCTTGAACTCCTGCTTCGGCTGCTTCTGCGCATAACCGCGCAGGTAGATGCCCTGGCGCAGGTAATCCATGCTGGCGAGGTGCTCCTTCCACGCATTGTCGACCACCGAGAGCATCACGTGCTTCTCGAGTGAGCGCATGGTTTCCGCACCGACCTGGGCTTCCTTCTCGGCGAACATGGCGTCCACCGCCTCGCGCACGTGGTCGAGGATGCCGTCGGCGTCGATGTCCTTCTGGGTCTCGATCCACTGGACGAGGTCGAGGCGCAGGTTCAGGTCACTCGCCAGTTCGCGGTCGAGGGCGGGGATGTCCCACTGGTCGTCGATGCTGTCCGCCGGTACGTACTTGCGCACCAAGCCGACGATGACGTCCTGACGAATGTCACCGATCATGTCGGAGATATCGTCGGTCTCCAGCAGTTCGTCGCGCTGCGCGTAGATGACCTTGCGCTGGTCGTTCGCAACGTCGTCGAACTCAAGGAGGTTCTTGCGGATGTCGAAGTTGTGTTGTTCGACCTTGCGCTGCACCTTCTCGATCTGACGCGTGATCAGGCGGTCTTCCAGCGCCTCGTCTTCCTTCATGCCGAACATCTGCATCCAGCGGCCGATGCGCTCGCCGCCGAAGATACGCATCAGGTTGTCCTGCAGCGACAGATAGAAGCGTGAGGAACCCGGATCGCCCTGGCGGCCCGAACGACCACGCAACTGGTTGTCGATGCGACGGGATTCGTGACGCTCGGTGCCGATGATGTGCAGGCCGCCCGCGGCGAGCACCTGTTCGTGGCGCTTCTTCCAGTCCTCGCGAACCTTCTGGCGCTCAGCCTCGGACGCCGTTTCCGGCAAGGTGGCGAGTGCGGCCTCCAGGCTGCCGCCGAGCACGATGTCCGTACCGCGGCCGGCCATGTTCGTCGCGATGGTCACGGCACCGGGGGCGCCCGCCTGGGCCACGATGTGCGCTTCGCGTTCGTGCTGCTTCGCGTTGAGCACCTCGTGCGGGATGCGCTCCTGCTTGAGCAGGCCCGACACCAGTTCCGACACGTCGATGGAAGCGGTACCGACGAGGACGGGCTGGCCGCGCTCGTGGCACGACTTGATGTCGGCGATGACCGCCTTGTACTTCGCTTCCTGTCCGAGGAACACCGAGTCCGGGTTGTCCACGCGGATCATCGGCTTGTGCGTCGGGATCACGACGACTTCCAGGCCGTAGACGGTCTGGAATTCGTACGCTTCCGTGTCGGCCGTACCGGTCATGCCGGCCAGCTTCTTGTACATGCGGAACAGGTTCTGGAACGTGACCGTCGCCAGGGTCTGGTTCTCGCGCTGGATGGGCACGCCTTCCTTCGCTTCCACCGCCTGGTGCAGGCCGTCCGACCAGCGACGGCCCGCCAGCGTACGGCCGGTGAACTCGTCGACGATGATGACTTCGCCATCGCGGACGATGTAGTCGACGTCGCGCTGGTAGATGGCGTTGGCGCGCAGCGCCGCGTTCATATGATGGACGACGGCGAGATTCTTCGAGTCATACAGGCCGCTATCGGGATCGATGACGCCCGCCTCACGCAGCAGTTGCTCGGCGTGTTCCATGCCCTCTTCGGACATGTGCACCTGCTTCTGCTTCTCGTCGACGAAATAATCGCCCGGGCCGTCTTCCTTTTCCTGCCGCGTCAGGCCCGGCACGATCTTGTTCACCGCGATGTACAGCTGCGGGGAATCCTCGGCGGGGCCGGAGATGATCAGGGGCGTACGGGCCTCGTCGATCAGGATCGAATCCACCTCGTCGACGATGGCGTAGTGCAGGCCGCGCTGGTTGCGCTGTTCCTTGCTGAGCGCCATGTTGTCGCGCAGGTAGTCGAAACCGAACTCGTTGTTGGTGCCGTAGGTGATGTCGGCCTGGTAGGCACTGCGCTTGTCGGCGTGGTCCATGCCCGGATACACGACACCGACGCTGAGGCCGAGGAAGTTGTAGAGCTTGCCCATCTGCGCCGAATCGCGGCGGGCCAGGTAGTCGTTCACGGTGACCACGTGTACGCCCTTGCCTTCCAGGGCATTGAGGTACACCGGCAACGTGCCGACCAGGGTCTTGCCTTCACCGGTGCGCATTTCCGCGATCCGGCCGCCGTGCAGGACCATGCCGCCGATCAGCTGCACGTCGTAATGACGCATGCCGAGGACGCGCTTGGCCCCCTCGCGGGTGACCGCGAAGGCTTCGGGCAGCAGTTTGTCGAGGGTCTCACCGGCGGCGAGGCGCTGGCGGAATTCCTCGGTCTTCCCACGAAGAGCGTCGTCGGAAAGCTTTTCGTACTCCGGCTCGAGGGCGTTGATGCGCTTGACCGTCTTGGAGAGGTCGCGCAGGACACGCTCGTTACGGCTGCCGAAAATACTCGTCAGGGCACGATTGAACATCGATCATCCGGATCTGAAGCGAAAAGGGCTGCCGAACGGCCATGGCCGGCCGGCACGAAGGGACGATCATACTACGGGCGTCCCCGGCTTTCCTCGGGGTGGCGGCGGCCCGGACCGGATTCAAGCCTTCTCAACGATGGCTGCGGACGTAGGCCAGCGGATTCACCACGCGGTCGCGGTACCAGACCTCGAAATGGACGTGCGACCCGGTGGAGCGCCCCGTGGAGCCGGCCTTCGCGATGGCGTCGCCGATCCGGACGCGCTGCCCGGGGTGCACCAGGATGACGCTGTTATGGGCGTACCGGGTCATGTAGCCATTGCCGTGGTCGATTTCGACTACGTCGCCATAACCACTGCGCTGACCGGCGAATGTGACCATTCCTTCAGCGACCGCCGTCACGGGCGTACCCGTGGGCGCGGCGATGTCGATGCCCGTGTGACGGGCGGCATGGCCGCTGAAGGGATCGGGCCGCCCACCGAAATACGAGGAGATGTAGCCATTCACCGGCATGCCGGTGGGCCGAAGGCTGGATTCGATCGTGCGGTCCATCAGCATGTCGCGCAGCGCCTCGAGCTGGGCCTGCTGGGTGTCGAACTGCCCGGAAAGCTGGTCGATGCTCTTGTCGAGCGATGCCGGCAAGGCATAAGCCGGCACATCGGCACCGGTGGTGAGTTCCGGGCCGCCCTGGCCCGGCTCCTCGTCGAAATCGAATTCACCGTCGTCGAGCTTGCCGACCTGGGTGAGGCGTTCGCCCAAGGCGTTGAGACGGACGGATTGGGCCTGGAGCTGGCCCAGTTTCACGGCCAGCGCGTCCAGATCGCGCTGTGCATCCCGCTTGATTTCCGCGACCCGTGCGTCCTGATCGCCCACCCGCTGGGCGAGGCTACCGATATCGCCGAGCGCGCGCTCCTTCGGACTCGCCACCGCGAGCGCCACCCCCGCGCCGAGACAGGCGATACCCACGAAACCGGCGATGGCCATCAGTGCGAACTTGCAGCGCAGGCGCCGGCAAGTCAGGTCGAGCGTTTTCGGCCCTTTCAGGCCACGAGACACGAGTATGATCTGCATACGTTCCACATCGAATAGTTAAAGCCGGCCCATGCCACCGCCATCCCAGCCGCCCCGCCGCTCCACGCGTGGACTGACGTCCATCACGGAGTTCGGGCCCGTCGCGTCGCTGGCCCAGCGGGCCCGCGAACTCGACCAACTGGATCGCCAGCTGCGCGCGACATTGCCCTCGCCATTGCGTGACCAGGTCCGTTTCGCGGACCTGCGCGACGGCAGGCTCGTCTTCCTTGCGCCCTCGTCGGCCTGGGCTTCGCGGGTACGCCTTTACCAGGCGCAAATCCTCGAAGCCGCTCGCGCCATCGGCGCGAAGGCCCACTCGGTTGCCGTGAAAGTGGCCCCCCTACCGCCCGTGGAAGTGATCCCCGACCGGCACAAACCGCTTTCCACCTCGGCGGCCCGACATCTTCGGAGCGCCGCGGCGTCACTCTCCGACCCCACGTTGCGGGATCTGTTCCTTGAATTGGCCTCCAAGGCCGAAAATTCAGAATAATCCTATGCTTGCGTTCACCTTCGCTGATCCGTAAGCACCCACGGACCGCGAAGAGCGGCGAACTTTATAGCACGCATGAAGCGTGGAAATGCCTAAATTGCACGTAAATTTCACTGACGTGACGTGGGTCACGGGCGGTCTCATGGGTTCAGGAGGCTCCTGTGGGAGCCGGCCCTGTCGGCGATGGGGGCTGCCGTGGCCTTGCCCGCTGCCGCGGGATCGCCGACAAGTCGGCTCCCACAACGTTGCCTCCCACCAGGTTGCCTCCTTCTGGGTGGATCCCACTGGGTTGGGCCGGACAACGAAAAAGGCCGCGATCGCTCGCGGCCTTTTTCGTAACGGATCGCCTGAGGCGTCTCCGGTCGCCCCGAGGGGCGGTGCCTTACACCGCCTGGGCGGGATGGGCGTAGGAGATCGGCGCCTTGGCCGGGTCCTTGAAGCTGACTTCTTCCCACGCCGTGGCGTCGGCCATCAGGCTGCGGAGCAGCTTGTTGTTGAGCTCGTGGCCCGACTTGTGCGCGGAGTACGCGCCGATCAGGCTGTGGCCCAGCATGTAGATGTCGCCGATGGCGTCGAGGATCTTGTGCTTGACGAACTCGTTGTCGTAGCGGAGGCCGTCTTCGTTGAGCACGCGGTAGTCGTCGAGCACCACGGCGTTGTCCATCGAACCGCCGAGCGTGAGGTTGCGCTCGCGGAGCATTTCGATGTCACGCATGAAGCCGAACGTGCGGGCGCGACTGACTTCCTTGACGAACGAAGTCGTCGAGAAATCCATCTCGGCCTGCGAATTGCGCTTGTTGAACAGCGGGTGGTCGAATTCGACCGAGAAGCCCACCTTGAAGCCGTCGAACGGCTCCAGCTTGGCCCACTTGTCGCCGTCCTGCACGATCACCGGCTTCTTGATGCGGATGAAGCGCTTGGCCGCATCCTGTTCCTCGATGCCGGCGGACTGGATCAGGAAGACGAACGGACCGGCGCTGCCGTCCATGATCGGCACTTCAGGCGCCGAGAGGTCGACGTAGGCGTTGTCGATACCGAGACCGGCCATCGCCGAGAGCAGGTGCTCCACGGTCGACACGCGAACGTCGCCATTGATCAGGGTGGTGGAAAGACGCGTGTCACCGACGTTCTCCGGACGCGAGTGCAACTCGACCGGCGGATTGAGATCGGTACGGCGGAACACGATGCCCGTGTTCGGCGCCGCCGGACGAAGCGTCATGTACACCTTGTCGCCGGTATGGAGGCCGACGCCCGTGGCGCGAATGATGTTCTTGAGCGTGCGCTGCTTGATCATGTTGGGTCGAACCTTGTTGGCAGCAGCCTAAAGTAGCGGACATGCTAACACAGTCTTAACCTCGGAATAAACAAACCGGACGGTACAGTCCAGCATTGCTTCACCGTTCCTTCAGCAAGATCCGCGACCCATTCTCATCTAGCTTGCGACTGAAATGGCGCTCATTCAAAGACTTGCAAACGATTGATATCACTTGCAGGTTTTCCTGTCGAGGCACGGCGGTGCCCCGCCACCCGGAACGGGAGGGCGGCGGGGCACCGGGCGGCCCGGCATCGTGCCGGGTCGGCCTCACGTTTTCCTTAACGTGCCTTCAGCGGTGAGTGCCGGTCAGTCGGCCTGGCGACGCAGGAACGCCGGGATATCCAGGTAATCGATGGCCGGTTCCGCATTCTTCTGCGGCTGGGCGGGTTCCGACCGGACCGACGGCATCGCGTCGGCCTGGGCGTAGTCGACCACTTCGTTGCCGGTACCCGTGCGCAGCACGACCGGGCGCGGACGCTGGCGCATTTCCACATGCTGCTGGACCGGCTGGCGGATCGGCTGCTTGGCGGTGACACCACGGTTCAGGCCCGTGGCGACGACCGTCACGCGAACGTCGTCCTGCATTTCCGGATCGAGCGAGGTACCGATCACGACCGTCGCGTCTTCCGAGGCGAAATCGTGGATCACCCGGCCGATCTCGTCGAACTCGCGCATGGTGAGGTTCGGGCCGGCGGTCACGTTGACCAGGATGCCGCAGGCGCCTGCCAGGTTCACGTCCTCGAGCAAGGGGTTGTTGATCGCCGCTTCCGCGGCGGCCTGGGCGCGATCGTCGCCACGGGCGGTGCCCGAGCCCATCATCGCCATGCCCATCTCGCTCATGACGGTGCGGACGTCGGCGAAGTCGACGTTGATCAGGCCCGGGGCCGTGATCAGGTCGGCGATGCCCTGGACCGCGCCCTGGAGCACGTCGTTGGCCGCCTTGAAGGCATTGAGCAAGGTCACTTCCCGACCCAGCACCGAGAGCAGCTTCTCGTTCGGCACGGTGATCAGCGAGTCGACGTGCTGGGAGAGGTCCTCGATACCCTTGAGGGCCACCTGCATGCGACGACGGCCCTCGAAGGGGAACGGCTTGGTCACGACGGCGACCGTCAGGATGCCCTTCTCCTTCGCCAGCTGCGCCACTACCGGCGCCGCGCCGGTACCCGTGCCACCGCCCATGCCGGCGGTGATGAAGACCATGTCGGCGCCTTCGAGCATTTCCTCGATGCGCTCACGGTCTTCCAGCGCGGCCTGGCGGCCGACTTCCGGGTTCGCGCCGGCACCCAGGCCCTTGGTGACATTGCCACCCAGCTGGAGGTGCGTGCGCGAGGCGCAGCTCTTCATCGCCTGCGCGTCGGTGTTGGCGACGACGAACTCGACGCCTTCGATGTTGGAATTCACCATGTGGGCCACGGCGTTGCCGCCGCCACCACCCACGCCGATGACCTTGATGACCGCATTCGGTGCCAGTTTTTCAATCAGTTCGAACATTTCCCGTCCTCCGCAGAACTTTTAGTTTTTTTGGTTTATGTCCCGTGTCCGACTCCTGTCGGCCGCGGGTTGCGGGCCTTCCTCGTGCCCCGGCGCCCCCCTTCCATCGGGCACCGACAATCCAATGAAACGAACTCAGAAGTTCTTGGTGAACCAGCTTCGGAACTTCTCGACCACGCTGCCGACATTGCCGGCAGCCGAACTCGCGTGACGCGAACCGCCGCTCGACCGCGAGCCATGCAGGAGCAGGCCCACGCCGGTCGAATGGAGTTCGCTGGAAACGACGTCGCCCAGTCCCGAGACGTGCTGCGGGACCCCGATGCGGACCATCTTGTGGAAGATCTCCTCCGCCAGTTCCAGTGCGCCTTCCATGCGCGAGGCGCCGCCGGTCAGCACGATGCCCGCCGCGACGAGGCTTTCGTAACCCGAGCGGCGCAGTTCGTCCTGCACCATCTCGAAGATCTCCTCGTAGCGCGCCTGCACCGACTGCGCGAGCGCCTGCCGGGCGAGGCGGCGCGGCGGACGATCGCCGACGCTGGGCACCTGGATGGTTTCTTCCGCGTGCGCGAGCTGGGCGAGCGCGCAGGCGTACTTGATCTTGATCTCTTCCGCGTGGGCGGTCGGCGTGTGGACACCGTAGGCGATGTCGTTGGTGACCTGGTCGCCGCCCACCGGCAACGACTTGGTGTAACGGATGGCGCCCTGCGTGTAGATGGCGATATCGGTGGTGCCCGCGCCGATGTCGACGAGGCAGACACCCAGTTCCAGCTCATCCTCGGTGAGCACGGCCTTGGCGCTGGCGACGGCGGCCGGGACGAGTTCGTCGACGGACAGGCCGCATCGCTGGATGCACTTGGAGATGTTCTGCACGGCGCTCGCCGCGCCGGTCACCAGGTGCACGCTGGCTTCCAGGCGCACGCCGCTCATGCCGACCGGGTGGCGGATGCCGTCCTGGCCGTCGATGCGGTATTCCTGCGATTCCTTGTAGAGCACCTTGCGGTCCGCCGGGATGGCGACCGCGCTTGCGGCCTCCAGCACCTGTTCGAGGTCGGCCGACATCACCTCGCGGTCGCGGATGGCCGCGGTGCCGTGCGAGTTGCGCGTTTCCAGGTGGCTACCCGAGATCGACGCGTACACCGAGCGGATATCGCAACCCGCCATCAACTCGGCTTCCTCCACCGCGCGCTGGATCGAGTGCACGGTGGATTCGATATCGACGACCGAGCCGCGCTTCATGCCGCGCGAGACGTGCGTGCCGATGCCGATCACCTCGATCGGTTCGCCCGGCTCGTACTCGCCTACGATCGCGACCACCTTCGAGGTTCCGATGTCGAGGCCGACGACGAGCTGTTTGTCGTTCTTGTTTCTCATGGTTAGCTCAGCTTCCGACCTTGGGTGTGGCCGTGGTTTCCGGTTGCGGCCACCGGATGGCGAATCCGTTGGTGTAACGCAGGTCGGCGTAGGCGAAACCGCCCTGCCGGCCGGCGACGAGTTGCGGGTAGACATCGAGGAAGCGCGCGAGGCGGCGATCGGCCTGGTCGCGATCGCCGATCACGATCTCGGCACCGCTGTCGGTGGTGACGCTCCAACTGCCACGCTCGCTCAGGCTGACGCCGACGATGGACAGACCCGTGCGTCCCTCGAAGGACTTGCGTGCCTGCGCGTAGAAACTCACCACTTCGGCGAGGCGCGAATCGGGGCCGCGCAAGCGCGGAAGGTCGCCCATCTGGTCGGCACCCGGCGCGTCGAAGACGAGGCCCTGGCGGCTGATGAGGCGGTCTTCGTTCCAGCGCGCGAACGGCTGCCGTTCGTAGATGCGCACCAGCAGCGTATCGGGCCAGCGCTTGCGCACCTCCACCGACTCCACCCAAGGCAGCGCGCCGATCGCGTGGCGCACGTCTTCCAGGTCCGTGGCGAAGAATCCCTTGCCGAGCCGCGGCAGCACGGCGCTGCGGATCTGCTCGGCGCTGACATGCGCGAACTCCGCCTCGACCTTGAGCTGCGTCACCGGCCAACGGCCGGCGGCGAACCAACCCTGCATCACGCCGACCACGGGCAACACCACCAGCGTGATGGCGATACCCCAGGCGACGATCCGCGTGGCGGCGGCTCCCTTCATGCCTTCGCGCCCTCCCGCTGCATCGAGGTTTCGAGAATCCGCCAGCACAGGGCGGCATAGTCCAGGCCCGCGGCGGCGGCGGCCTTGGGCACGAGCGAATGCGAGGTCATGCCCGGCGCGGTATTCACTTCGAGGAGCCAGTTCTTGCCATGGCGGTCGCGCATCACGTCGACGCGACCCCAGCCCACGCAGTCGAGCGCGTCGAACGCCCGCAGCGCGAGCGCCCGCATGGCTTCCTCTTCCGCGCCCGACAGGCCGGGCACGATGTACTGCGTGTCCTCGGCGATGTACTTGGCGTTGTAGTCGTAGTACTCGCCCTGGGGCACGATCTTGATCGTCGGCAGCACTTCGCGGCCCAGGATGCCGACGGTGAACTCGCCACCTTCGTTCGCGTCGCCCTCGATGAGGGTCTCCATCAGCATGTCGCCCGGATACCTGCGCGCCAGTTCGACGGCGGCGTCGAGGCCGGATTCGTCGAACACGCGCGTCACGCCCACGCTCGACCCTTCCCACGCCGGCTTCACGATCAGCGGGAAACCGACCTCGCGCGCCGCGGCGTGCACGTCGGCGCCGCGCGGCAGCGCCTTGAACTTCGGGGTCGGCAGGCCCAGGGCGATCCACACCTGCTTGGCTCGCACCTTGTCCAGCGCCAGCGCCGAACCAAGGACGCCCGAACCCGTGTACGGCACGCCGAGCGACTGCAGGGCCCCCTGCAATTCGCCATTCTCGCCGCCGGCGCCGTGGAGGATGTTGAACACCCGCGCGAAATGGCCCGCGCGCACGGCGTCGAGCAAGGCGGGAATACCGTCGATCAGCTGCGCGTCCACGCCGCTGGAGCGCAGGGCCTCGAACACGCCGCGGCCGGAGTCGAGCGACACCTCGCGCTCGGCCGAATTGCCGCCCATCACGACGGCGACGCGGCCGAAATCGGCGGCGTCCGTGACGATGCGGGGGAAGCGGGTACTGCTCATCACGTACGGGTCCTCAGGTTGCCGGCGTTGGCCAGCTCGATGGCCGCCGCGCCGATGTCGCCGGCGCCGAGCAGCATGATCAGGTCGCCGTCCCGCGCCAGGGCGGGCAGCGTGTCGCGCAGGTCGCGCGGATGGTCGACAAGGACCGGATCGGTCTTTCCGCGCGCGCGGATCGCACGCGCCAGGGCCCGCCCGTCCGCGCCGGGAATGGGCGATTCGCCAGCCGGATACACCTCGGTCAGCACGAGCACGTCCACTTCGGCGAGCACCTTGGCGAAATCGTCGAGCAGGTCGCGCGTGCGGCTGTAGCGATGCGGCTGGAAGGCGACCACGAGGCGTCGATCCGGCCAGCCCCCACGCGCGGCGGCGAACACGGCGGCCAGTTCGCGCGGGTGGTGGCCATAGTCGTCCACGAGGAGCGCGCTGCCGGAATCCAGCGCGATCTCGCCACGACGGTGGAAGCGACGGCCCACGCCTTCGAAACGGGCAAGCGCATGCGCGATCGCTTCCGCGTCCACGCCCAGCTGCCAGCCCACCGCCGCGGCGGCGAGCGCGTTCTGCACGTTGTGCCGGCCCGGCAGGTTCAACGTCACCGGCAACGTGCCGGCCATGCCGGGCAGGTGCAGGTCGAAATGCATCTCGAAGCCGACCTGGCGGACGTTGCTCGCCGTCACGTCCGCACCCGGCTTGTCGATGCCGTAGGTGAGCAGGCGGCGCGAGGTGTCCTCGGCCAGCTTCGCGGTTTCCTCGTCGTCGATGCACAGCACGGCCAGGCCGTAGAACGGCAGGCGATGGAGGAAATCGCCGAAGGCCTTCTTCACCTGGCCGAAGTCGCCGTTGTAGTTCTCCAGGTGATCGGCGTCGATGTTGGTCACGACCGCGATCACCGGGGAAAGCATCAGGAACGAGCCGTCGGACTCGTCGGCTTCGGCCACCAGGTACTGTCCGGTGCCCAGGCGCGCGTTCGCGCCAGCGGCATTGAGCTGTCCGCCGATGACGAAGGTGGGATCGTAATCGGCCTCGGCGAGCACGCTCGCCACGAGGCTCGTGGTGGTGGTCTTGCCATGCGTGCCGGCGATGGCGATGCCACGGCGGAAACGCATCAGCTCGCCGAGCATTTCCGCACGGGGCACGACCGGGATGCGCGCGGCGCGCGCGGCGACGAGTTCCGCGTTGTCCTGGCGGATCGCGCTCGAAGTGACGATCACGTCGGCGCCATCCACGTTCGAGGCTTCGTGGCCGATGTGCACCTCGATGCCCAGCTTGGCAAGGCGTTCCGTGGTCGGCGAGTGCGCGCGGTCGGAACCGGACACGCCGTAACCGAGGTTGCACAGCACCTCGGCGATGCCGCTCATGCCGACGCCGCCCACGCCGATGAAATGGACACGGCGGAACGAGGTCATGAAATCTTCGTGGGCACGCAAACGACCGGGCGTCATGCGGAAACCTCCATGCAGTGACGGGCAATCGTTGCTGCTGCGTCGGGCTTGGCCAGCGTGCGGGACGCGTTGGCGGCGGAAAGGATCTTCTGGCGATCCAGCATCATGTCGAACAGGAGCACCGCGAACGCCTCGTGGGCGCCGGGCAGGTTCAGCGTGGCATCGGGAACCAGCCGGGCGCCGCCGACGTCGACCATGGCTCGCGCATTGGCCGTCTGGTGATCGTCCACGGCATGCGGGAACGGCACCAGCAAGGCTTCGATGCCCACGGCGCAGAGTTCCGCCACGGTGAGCGCGCCAGCGCGGCAGACCACGATATCGGCCCATTCGTAGGCACCGGCCATGTCTTCGATGAAGGGCACGATGGTGGCGGCGATGCCCGCCTCGGTGTACGCGTCGCGCGCTTCGTCGAGGCCGCGCTCGCCGGTCTGGTGGACCACTTCCGGCTCGGCGTTGTGGAGGCTGGCGTTGCCGCGCATATGTGCGAGCGCCTTGGGGACCGCCAGGTTGAGCGTGCGGGCGCCGAGGCTCCCACCCAGCACGAGCATGCGCACGCGGCCCGTGCGACCGGTCATGCGCTCGCCCGGCGGCGGCAACGCGGCGATCCGCGCGCGCACCGGGTTACCCACCCACTCGCCGTTCGGCAGCACGTTCGGGAAACCCGTGAGGACCTTCCTGGCGAACGAGGCGAGCTTGCGGTTGGTGAATCCGGCGACGGCGTTCTGCTCGTGCACGACCAGCGGAATCCCCGCGATCCGCGCGGCGACGCCGGCCGGTCCGGCCACGTAGCCGCCCATCGAGAGGACGCAGCGCGGACGCAGCTTGCGCAGGAGTTTCAGCGAGGCGATCAACGCGCGGGCGAGCATCAGCGGGGCGAGGACACGCGTCTTCATGCCCTTGCCGCGCAGCCCGCCGACGGCGACGGTATGCAGGTCCAGGCCATGCGCGGGCACCACGCGGGTCTCCATGCCACCCTCGGCACCGAGCCAGGCCACCGGGATGCCGAGCGAACGCAATTCGTCGGCGACGGCGAGGCCGGGGAAGATGTGGCCACCGGTACCGCCGGCCATGATCAGCACGGGGGCGCTCACGCCATGCCTCCCGCCGCCGCCGCGGAATCGGGCACGGCGTTCGCGGGCAGGCGCACCGCTGTCTGGCGCGCGTCTTCGGCGCGGTTGATCTCGAAGGTGGCGCGCAGCAGCACGCCGACCATCGCGCAGGTCATCAGCACGGACGAGCCGCCCGAGCTGATCAGCGGCAGGGTCAGGCCCTTGGTCGGCAGCACGCCCAGGTTCACGCCGATCGACACCATCGCCTGGAAACCGATCATCAACGAGATGCCGTAGGCCACGTAGCCCGAGAAGCGATGGCCCAGCTCGACACCCTTGAGCCCCACGTAGAGCCCGCGACCGACCAGCACGATGTAGAGCAGGATGACCACCATGATCCCGGCCAGGCCAAGCTCCTCCGCCAGCACCGCGAGGATGAAATCGGTATGCGCCTCGGGCAGGTAGAACAGCTTCTGCACGCTCGACCCCAGGCCCACGCCCGTCCACTCGCCGCGACCCACGGCGATCAGCGCCTGGGTCAGCTGGAATCCGTCGTTGAAGGGATCTTTCCACGGGTCGAGGAAGGACGTGAGGCGCTTGATACGGTAATCCTCGGCCGTGGCCGCGTAGATCAGCGCGGGCACCAGCGGCGTGGCGAGCAGCAGGAGGTTGCGCATGCGCGCACCGGCCAGCCAGACCATCCCGACGGTGGTGGCGACGACCAGCGCGGCCGAGCCGAAGTCGGGCTGGGCAAGCAGCAGCAACACGATGAAACCGGCGACGCCCACCGGCTTCACCACGCCGAACAGTTCGTACTCCACGCCTTCGCGATGGCGCACGAGGTAGCTCGAAAGATAGGCGACGAGGATCAGCTTCACCGCCTCGACCGGCTGGAAACTGGTGACCAGCAGGTTGACCCAGCGCCGCGCACCGTTGATGCGCATGCCGAACACCGGCAGGAACACCATCAGCAGCATGATGATGCCCACCAGCAGGAGCAGGAAGCTGTGCTTCTCCAGCGTCTTCAGTTCCGTACGCATCGCCGCCGCGGCGAGGCAACCACCGAGGAACAGGAAGACGAGGTGGCGCTTCAGGTAATAGAACGCGCCCTGGTGCGAGCCATCGGCCACGGCGATCGAGCTGGAAGTGACCATCACCACGCCCAGCGCGGCCAAGGCGAGCGCGGCCACGAGCAGCGGGAGGTCGAAGCTCCCCCGCGGGCCCTGACGGCGTTTCGCCTGCTTGTTACCGAAGCCGAACATGCTTTTCTCAGCGTACCTTCAAGGTTGCAAGACCGATGAGCACCAGCACCACGCTGATGATCCAGAAACGGACGATGACCCGCGGCTCGGGCCAGCCCTTCAACTCGAAGTGATGGTGGATCGGCGCCATGCGGAAGATGCGCTTGCCGCGCAGCTTGAAGCTGCCGACCTGGAGCATCACCGAGGCGGTTTCCAGCACGAACACGCCGCCCATCACCAGCAACACGATCTCCTGGCGGACGATGAGCGCGACACAACCGAGCGCGGCGCCGATCGCCAGCGCGCCCACGTCGCCCATGAACACCTGCGCCGGATACGTGTTGAACCAGAGGAAGCCGAGCCCCGCTCCCGCCAGCGCGCTGCAGAAGATCGCCAGTTCGCCGGCCCCGGGAATCGCCGGGATGCCGAGGTATTCGGAGAACAGCTTGTTACCGGCGAGGTAGGCGAAGATGCCCAGCGCGCCCGACACCAGGACGCTCGGCATGATCGCGAGGCCGTCGAGTCCATCGGTGAGGTTCACTGCGTTGGAGAAGCCGACGATGATGAAATAGCCGACCACCACGAAGAACACGCCGAGCGGGATGGCGACCTGCTTGAACAAGGGCACGTAGAGTGCGGTCTCGGCCGGAAGCTGGTGGGTCTGGTAGAGGAACACCGCGGCGCCGAGGCCGAATACCGACTGCCAGAAATACTTCCAGCGACTGGCGAGGCCACGGCTGTCCTTCAGCACCAGCTTGCGGTAATCGTCATAGAAACCGATCGCGCCGAACAACAAGGTCACCGCCAGCACCACCCACACGTAGCGGTTGCCGAGATCGGCCCACAGCAGCGTGGCGATGCCGACCGCGAACAGGATGAGCAAGCCGCCCATGGTCGGCGTGCCGGCCTTCGCCAGATGGGTCTGCGGACCATCGCTGCGCACGACCTGGCCCGCCTTCAGCGCGGCGAGCTTGCGGATGAGCGCGGGCCCGAGCAGCAGCGAGACCGCCAGCGCCGTGAGCGCGGCCATGATCGCGCGGAAGGTGATGTACTGGAACAGATGCAGCGACGTGAAGTGCCGAGCCATCCATTCCGCCAGTTCAAGCAGCATGGAATGCTCCTTCAGCGTATTTCTTCATCGCCGCCGCGACCCGGTCCATGCCGGAGGAACGCGACCCCTTCACGAGGCAGGTCACCCCCTCGTGGATCTGCGCGCAGGCGGCCTCGATCAGCGCCTCCTGCGTCGCGAAATGCTGCGCCCCCGGGCCGAAGGCCTCTACCGCCGCCACGCTCCTGGTCCCCGTGGCGAGCAGGCGCTCGATGCCTCGCGCATGCGCCAGGCGACCGACCCCGGCGTGCAGGTTCAGCGCATCCGGCCCCAGTTCGGCCATGTCGCCGAGGATCAGCCAGCGCTCGCCGCGGGCGAGGGCCAGCGTGTCGATCGCCGCCGCCGCCGAGCCGGGATTCGCGTTGTAGCTGTCGTCGATCAGGGTCCAGCCACCGGGCATCGGTTCGAGTTCGAGGCGACCGGGTACGTGCGGGACCTGCTCCAGGCCCTCCACGATGACGTCCACCGGGACGCCGAGCGCCGTGGCGATCGCCGCCGCGGCCAGCGCGTTCGCCACGTTGTGACGACCCGGCAGGGGAAGATGCACGTCACCGTCGCCATGCGGCGTCGACAGCACGAAGTGCGTGCCGTCGATGCGCTCTTCGACGATGTCCGCGCCGATGTCCGCCCGGTGGTTCAGCGCATAGCGTAGGATGGCGCGCGATCCGGCCAGGTTGGCGAAGAAACCGGCGAAGCGCTCGTCGTCCGCGTTGACGATGGCGATCCCGTCGGCGGGCAGCGACCGGTATAGCGCGCCCTTGGTTTCGGCGACGCCTTCGATCGTGCCCATGCGCTCAAGATGCGCGGGCGCGATGGAATTGACGAGGCCGATATCGGGCCGCGCGATGGCGGCGAGGTAATCGATGTCGCCCGGCTTGCCGGCACCCATTTCCAGCACCGCGTAGCGGGTGTCTTCAGGCATCGCCAGCAAGGTCAGCGGCATGCCGATCTCGTTGTTGAAGTTGCCGGCGTTGACATGGGTGCGGCCATGGCGCGACAGGATCGACGCGGTGAGCGTCTTCACCGTGGTCTTGCCGTTGGAGCCGGTGATGCCGACCACGCGCACGTCGCGCTGCGCACGCACGGCGCTGGCGAGGTCGCCCAGCGCGGCCTGGGTGTCGTCGACGATCACCTGCGGGATCGGCGCGTCGACCGGACGCGTGACCAGCGCGGCGACGGCGCCGCGCTCAGCCGCCGCGGCGACGAAGGCGTGCCCGTCGACGCGCTCGCCCGGCAAGGCTACGAACAAGTCGCCCGGCCGGAGGGTACGGGTATCGATGGAAAAGCCGCTGACCTCGGCGTCGGCGCCTTGCAGGCGGCCGCGGGTCCAGAGGGCGACGGCGGACAGGCGCATCATGCGCGGGCTCCCTTCTTGCTCGTCTCCATCGCCTCGCGGGCGACGGCGAGGTCATCGAAGGGACGCTTGCCCTCCGGGCCTTCCTGATAGGTCTCGTGGCCCTTGCCGGCGATCAGCACGACGTCGTCGGCCTTCGCGTCGGCCAGTGCCAGGGCGATGGCCTGCGCGCGGTCGCGCTCGACCATGACGGTGTCGGGGTGGGCGAAGCCGGCAACGATCTGCGCGACGATCGCGTCGCCGTCCTCGCTGCGTGGATTGTCATCGGTCACGATCACCACGTCGGCGAGCCGCTCGGCGATAGCCGCCATGATCGGGCGCTTGCCCTGGTCGCGATCGCCGCCGGCGCCGAACACGCAGACCAGCTTGCCCTTGGTATGCGAGCGCAGGGCGAGCAGCGCCTGCTTCAACGCGTCGGGCGTATGCGAGTAATCCACCACGACAAGCGGCTTGCGGCCGTCGCCGCCGAGACGGCTCATCCGGCCATTCACCGGCTGCAGCGCTTCCAGCGCCGCATGGATGCGCTCGAACGGTTCGCCCAGCGCGCCCAGCACGGCGGCGACCGAGAGCAGGTTGGCGACGTTGAAGCGCCCGAGCAGCGCGCTGCGTACGGTACGCATGCCCCACGGCGTGTTGAGGTTGAACGACAGGCCCTTCGCCGAGGTGACGACGATGTCCGCGCGGATCTCGGCATCCTTTTCCGTGCTGTCGCCCGCCATCGAGACGCGCAGCCTGGCGATGCCTTCGCCGAGGCCCTTGGCCAGCTTCGCGCCGAACGGGTCGTCCACGTTGATCACCGCGCTGCGCAGGCCCTCGAAAGCGAACAGCTTGGCCTTGGCGGCGCCGTACGCTTCCATCGTGCCGTGGTAATCGAGGTGGTCGCGCGTGAGGTTGGTGAACACGGCCACGTCGAAGGCGATGGCGTTCACGCGACCCTGCTCCAGCGCGTGCGAGGACACTTCCATCGCGACGTGCGTGGCGCCGGCGTCGCGGAACTCGCCGAGAAGCACCTGCATGCGGATCGCGTCCGGCGTGGTGCGCTCACCCTCGGCGATCGCGCCGTGCAGGCCCGCGCCCAGCGTGCCGACCGTGGCCGGCTTGCGGCCGAGGAAGGCCAGCGCCTGCGCGATCAGCTGGACGGTGGAGGTCTTGCCGTTGGTACCCGTCACGCCGATGACATCGAGCGCGCGGGACGGGTCGCCGTAGTAACGCGCGGCGAGGGGCCCGGCCTTCTCGCGGAGCTTGTCGACCGTGATGACCGGTACGCCCGCGCCTGCGGCATCGGCGTCGAAAGGCGGCTCGGCGAGGATCGCCACCGCGCCCTGCCCGACCGCCTTGGCGGCAAACTCGATGCCGTGGCCTTTCATGCCGCGCAACGCGACGAAGGCGTTGCCGCGGGCGATCTCGCGCGAATCCAGGGCGAGGCCCGAAACGTCGATGTCGCCGGCGCGGGAAGCGTCGGCGAAACCGTCGAGCAAGTCGGCGAGGCGCATGGTCATGGCACCACCTCTTCGGCGGCGCTTTCGTCCGCCTGCGGCGGTTGCGCGTTGGTGGTGCCGATCAACCCGCCCTGGCTCGGGCCGCCCGCGTACCAGCGGCCCACGTTGTCCGGCGGGATGTCGAGCAGGCGCACGGCGCCTTCCATCACCTGGGCAAAGGCCGGACCGGCCACGGAACCGCCGTAGTAGTGCCCGCCCTTCGGATCGTTGATGACGACGACGGTCACCAGGCGCGGCGCGCTCGCCGGAATCATGCCGACGAACAGCGAAATGTAGTTGTTGGCGTAGTAGCCGCCCGCGGAATTCTTGTGCGAGGTGCCGGTCTTGCCCGCGACGCTGTAGTTGGCGACGGAGGCGAAGCCGTAGCCCGTGCCGCCCGGCGCCATCACCGTTTCGAGCATGCGCACGAGATTGTGCGCCACGTCGGGCGTGACGATCTGGTTCGGCGGGTTGTCCGCGCCCTTGATGAAGCTCGGCGAGCGCAAGGCGCCGCCGTTGGCGATGGCGGCATAGCCCGTGGCCAGCTGCAACGGCGTGACGTTGAGGTTGTAGCCGTAGGCCAGGCGCGACTTCTCGATCGGCTTCCAGGTGCGGCCCACCGGCAGGTAACCCGCCGCTTCGCCGGGGAAGCCGCTGCCGGTGCTGTTGCCCAGCCCGAACGACTTGTAGACGCCGTAGAGGAAATCGGTGTCCAGCGTCATCGCGATCTTGGCCGCGCCCACGTTGGACGACTTCGTGATCACGCCCGTCGGTGTCAGCGTGCCCCAGTTGTGCGTGTCGCGCACCGGATGGCCGCCCATCATCCAGGTGCCGGGCGAGGTCTCGATCAGCGGCGCGGTCGGCGTGTACTTGCCGCTGGTGAGCGCCGCGGCCATCGTGAACGCCTTCATCGTCGAACCCGGCTCGACCACGTCCGTGACGGCGCGGTTGCGCCGTTCCGACGGCGTGCTGCCGCGCACCGCGTTCGGGTTGAACGAAGGCAGGTTGGCCATGCCGAGCACTTCACCCGTGTGCACGTCCATCACGACGATGGAGCCGGACTCGGCCTTGTTCTTCTCCAGCGCATCTTTCAGGGCGCTATAAGCGAGGTACTGGATGCGCCGATCGATCGACAGGGTGAGATCGCGGCCCGGCTGCGGCTCGCGCACCAGTTCCACGTCCTCGACGACATGGCCCATGCGGTCGCGGATGACGCGCTTCGCACCCGGCTTGCCGGCGAGCCATTCGTCGAACGCCAGTTCCAGGCCTTCCTGGCCGTGGTCGTCGATGTTGGTGAAGCCGAGGATATGGCTGTTCACCGCACCCGACGGATAGTAGCGACGGTATTCGCGCTGCGAGGCGATGCCCGGGATCTTCAGGTCCACGATCGCCTGCGCATCCTCCGGACGCAGCTGGCGCGCGATGTACATGAATTCCTTGTCCGCCCGCTGCACGATCTTCTGCTTCAGGTCGTCGGCGTCGACGTGCAGCGCCTTGGCAAGCTCCGGGATGCGGTCCTCGTTCTCCAGCACTTCCGGCGGATTCGCCCAGATCGAAGCCACCGGCGTGGATACCGCCAGGGGCTCGCCATTGCGATCGAAGATGGTGCCGCGCGACACCGCGATGGGCATCTCTCGCAGGAATCGGGCGTCGCCCTGGTCCTGGTAGAACTGCTTGCGTACCACCTGGAGGTCGAAGGCGCGCACCACCAGTCCCGAGACGGCCACGCAGAGCAGCGCGACGATCACCGTCATGCGCTTGCGCGGGCTCGGGCCCTGGCCGCGGCGGCGACTCGGCACGACGGGCTTGCCGTAACGGGCCTTCATCGACGCACCAACTGGATGTCCTGCGGCTTCGGCGTGAACATGCCGAGCTTGCCGCGGGCGTCCGCATCGATGCGGCTGGGTTCGGCGTAGGTCGCCTGTTCCAGTTCGAGGCGGCCGTATTCGACGCCGAGATCGTCCTTCTGGCTTTGCAGCCGCGAAAGCTCGACGAACAGCACGCGGCTCTCATGGCGCGTCCACACCACGCCGATCGCGCTGGCGATGACCGCTAGCAGCAGGATCGAGAGGCAGGCGGCGCCGAAGGCCTTCATGCGAGTTTCTCCGCGATGCGCAGCACGGCGGAGCGCGAACGCGGGTTCGCGGACACTTCGGCGTCGGAGGGGAAGATGGCCTTGCCCACGGGCTTCAGGCGGGCGGTCTTCGCCTCGACCGGCGGACCGCGACGGCTGCCCTGCACACGGCCCTCATGGGCGCGGATGAACTGCTTCACCGTACGGTCTTCCAGCGAATGGAAGCTGATCACGGCCAGGCGGCCACCCACGTCGAGCAGTTCGAGCGCGGCATCGAGGCCACGCTCGACGGATTCGAGTTCGGCGTTCACGCGGATGCGCAGCGCCTGGAACGTCCGCGTGGCGGGATTCTTGCCGGGCTCGCGGCGGCCGACGCAGCGCGCGACCAGTTCGGCGAGTTCGCCGGTACGCGTGATGGGATCGGTGGCGCGGCGCTCGACGATCGCCTTGGCGATGCGGCGGCTGAAGCGCTCTTCGCCGAAGGTCCACAGGACCTGTGCGATCTCGGCCTCGTCGGCATCGGCGAGGAATTCCGCCGCGCTGATGCCGCGCGTGGTGTCCATGCGCATGTCCAACGGCGCGTCGGCCATGAAGCTGAAGCCACGGCTGGCGTCGTCGAGTTGCGGCGAAGACACGCCCAGGTCGAGGAGGATGCCGTCGAGGCCACCTTCCAGGGCGGGCCAGTCACCCATGGTGGCGAAGTTGTCGTGGCGCAGGGACACACGGGGATCGGTGGCGAGGCCGGCTTCGGCCACGGCGATGGCGGCCGGGTCGCGGTCCATGAGGAAGAGCCTGCCCGCGTCGGAGAGACGGGCGAGGATCGCCCGGGCGTGACCGCCGCGGCCGAAAGTCCCGTCCAGATAACGCCCATTCTCGCGCAAGGCGAGGCCCTCCAGCACTTCGTCGAGCATCACAGGGATGTGCACGTCGCGCCCCGCCATTGCCACATCCCGCTCCCGTTCCACCAAAAAACCTCGAAAGTTAGTTCGTCGTCACAACCGCAACTCCGCCATGTCGTCGCTGATGTCGTCCTCGCCGATCGTCTGGCGGATCTTCGCGAGGTGGGCCAGTTCGCTCCAGAGCTCGAACTTCTTTCCCATGCCGAGCAACACGGCTTTTTTTTCTATGCCCGCCGCCGACCGCTGGCTGGAAGGGAGGAGGATGCGGGCGGCTCCGTCGGGTTCGACGATGGCCGCGGCACCCACCAGCTTCATCTGCAACGCCCGGTGGACGGCCTTCACGCTGGGCAGCGCATTGACCTGGTCACGCACCTGCTCCCACTCCGCGTACGGGAAGATCCAGAGGCAGCCGGTCTCGAACGGGTTGTAGGTCACGACCAGGCGATTCGCGCAGGCGTCGGCCACCAGATCCCGATACGAAGTCGGAATCGTCAGACGACCTTTGTCGTCGACCGTGATGGCTGTCTCGCCTTGAAACATCTTCGTTGGCCGCCCCACCAAATCCCACGATTTAACACTGGGGCCCACGATAGTCTCGGGTCCTGAGACTGTCAAGGAATTTTTTCTTGTGAATCAAGGAGAAAGCTCACGTTCATGCCAATTTCCAGCCGTTTCTGAGGAAGGGGCGGAAGGTGGTTGAATCGTTGAGGTTTTTTGTGACAGACCTCGCTGTTCCAGCGGTCGCCAAGGGACACAAAACCGACCGCGACTGAACTCCACGTTCATCCACGATGGCTTCCCAGCCGTGGCAGCCACCGTGGTGGGAGCCGACCCTGTCGGCGATGGGTGCTCGCCTCGACCTGGCCCGCTGCCGCGGGATCGCCGACAAGGTCGGCTCCCACAGGTTTGTTCCCAAGCTCCCACCAGGTCTTTCCTGACCGGTCTACTCGATGGCTGTTGTGGGAGCCGCTTCAGCGGCGATGGGTGCTTGCCGCAACCCGGCCCGCTGCTGCGGGATCGCCGACAAGGTCGGCTCCCACCACCACTCCGGTGCTTACTCGCCCAGCGCCTCGCGCATGAATTCCGGCTGGGCCAGGGCGCCCTTGTGGATGTCGGCGTTGTAGTACTTCGTGGCGAAGTTCTTGCTGATGGCGCCGCGCTCGCGGAAGCCCGAGAGGTCGCCGTCCTTGCGGGCCATGGTGCAGCTCCACCAGCCGGTGGGGTAGCACGGCTGCGGGAACGGAAGGGTGCGCACGGCCTTGAAGCCCGACGTACGCATGGCCGAACGCATGGCCTTGATCAACTCGATGTGGGCCAGCGGCGATTCCGACTGCTGCACCAGGATGCCGCCGTGACGCAGCGCCTTGTAGCAGCTGGAGTAGAAGGCGGCGTTGAACAGGCCTTCCGCCGGGCCGACGGGGTCGGTGGAGTCGACGATGATGAGGTCGATCGATTCCGGGTCGGCCTCGGCCATGTACTTGATGCCGTCGATGAACAGGAGTTCGGCGCGCGGGTCGTCGTTGGCGTCGCACAGTTCCGGGAAGTACTGCTCGGCGAGGCGGGTGACGCGCTCGTCGATCTCCACCTGGGTGGCCGTCTCGACTTCCTCGTGCTTGAGGACCTCGCGCAGCGTGCCGCAGTCACCGCCGCCGATGATCACCACGCGCTTGGCGCGGGCGTGGGTGAACAGCGCCGGATGGGTCATCATCTCGTGGTAGAGGAAATTGTCGCGGCCGGTGAGCATCACGCAGCCGTCGATCACCATGAGGTTGCCCCAGTCGGTGGTCTGGTAGATCTCGATCGTCTGGAACGGGGTCTTCTCGGCGTGCAACAGGCGCTCGACGCGGAAACCGATGGAGGATCCCGAAGCCTGGTGGGCCTCGGTAAACCAGCTGAGCTGCTGCTGCGACATGACGCTTTCCTGGAAACGGGTAAGGGGACTAAACCCCGGATTGTACCGGCTCCGGGCCAGAATGCGGCCAAGTCCTTGCCCTGCCTGGTACGTGAGCGAAGCCTTACGACGGGGCCGGCCGATACCCGGATGTCACGAGGCGCCGCTACAATAGACGGCCTGCCGTACCCGCACCGGGCCGCGCGCAGCAAGAAAGTCTGGTCGGCCCCGCGGCGTGCGAGGCTCCCGGCCGCCAGGCCCGCTTCAGGTCAAGGTTCGCCGCTGCGACTGTTCCGCGCCCCCCTTCCGGGGACACGTCACAATCACTTGGAGATCGTCACACCCATGACGAACTGGACCACCGATCGCGCGAAGCTGACCTACGCGATCCCCCACTGGAGCAATGGCTACGTCGACGTAGGCGACGATGGCCACCTGCTGATGCGCCCCCGCGGCGACGAAGGCCCGGCGCTCGACCTGCCCGCCATCGTCGCCAAGGCGACCGCCGAAGGCCTGCGCCTGCCCTTGCTCGTGCGTTTTCCCGACATCCTCGCCGACCGCCTGACCCGCTTGCAGCAGGCCTTCGCCAAGGCGATCGACGACGCCGGCTACGCGGGCTCCTACACGGCCATCTATCCGATCAAGGTGAACCAGCAGCGCGGCGTGGTCAGCGAACTGGTCGCCGCCGGCGAGCAGGGTTTCGGCCTCGAAGCCGGCTCGAAGCCGGAGCTGATGGCGGTACTCGCCCACGCGCGGCCGGGCAGCATGGTGGTCTGTAACGGCTACAAGGACCGTGAGTACGTCCGCCTCGCGCTCATCGGCCTCAAGCTCGGCCTGCGCGTGCATATCGTCATCGAGAAGCTGTCCGAACTGGACCATGTCTTCGCCGAGGCCCGGGCGCTGGATGTCGAGCCACTGCTCGGCGTGCGCGTGCGCCTGTCCTCGATCGGCGCCGGCAAGTGGCAGAACACGGGCGGTGACAAGGGCAAGTTCGGCCTCAGCCCCGGCCAGGTGCTGGAGTTGATCCAGCGCCTGGAGGCCGCGGGGCTCAAGCACACCTTGAAGCTGCAGCACTTCCACATGGGCTCGCAGATCTCCAACGTCCGCGACATCGCCGCGGGCATGCGCGAGGCCGTCCGCTATTTCGTCGAGTTGCATCGACTGGGCGTGCCGCTTGAGATCGTCGACGTCGGTGGTGGATTGGGCGTGGACTATGAAGGCACGCGCTCGCGCAGTTACAACTCGATCAACTACAGCCTCGAACAGTACGCGGCCAGCATCGTCCAGCCCCTGGCCGAGGCCGTGGCCGAGCACGGCATGAAGGCGCCGGTGATCTTCACCGAGTCGGGGCGCGCCATGACGGCGCACCACGCGGTGATGGTGGTGAACGTCAGCGAAGTGGAGTCGCTCCCGCAGGGCGCCATTCCCGCGGCGCGCGAGGGTGAACCGATGGTGCTTCGACACCTGCGCGAGACCCACGCCGAACTCGACCACCGGCCACCGCTGGAGCTCTTCCACGAGGCGCAACACCATTTTGCGGAGGGCCAGACCCTCTACGCGCTGGGCCAGCTCGACCTGCGCGATCGCGCGAGGCTCGACGACCTGTTCTATGCCATCGCGAACGCGGTGCGGCCGCGCCTGCTTCCGGCGGAGCGTGCCCACCGGCAGGCCCTGGACGACCTGGACGAGAAGCTGGTCGACAAGTACTTCGTGAACTTCTCCGTCTTCGAATCGGTGCCGGACATCTGGGCGATCGACCAGATATTCCCGATCGTGCCGATCTCCCGGCTGGACGAAGAGCCGACGCGACGCGGTGTCATCGCCGATCTCACCTGCGATTCCGACGGCCGCATCGACCACTACGTGGACGCGGAAGGCGTGGACGTGAGCCTGCCGCTGCACCCGCTGAAGGACGACGAGTCGTATCGCCTCGGCATCTTCATGGTGGGCGCGTACCAGGAGACCCTGGGCGATATCCACAACCTGTTCGGCGACACCGACGCGGTGAACGTGCGTGCGACGAAAGACGGCTATGAGTTCGCGCATATCCGCCATGGCGACACGACCGACCTGATGCTCGACTACGTGGGCTACGACCTGAAGCTGCTTCGCCAGGCCTATGCCGATCGCATCGCCGCGGCAGGCATTGCCGGTGCCGAGGCGGAAACGCTGGCGACGTCGCTCGACAAGGGCCTCACCGGCTACACGTATCTCGCGGAAACCGCAGGACACAAGGCACGACCATGACTCTCAGGGCAGCTTTCATCGGACTGGGCGCGATGGGCGCGCCCATGGCCGGCCATCTCCATGCGAAGGGCCTGCTGGCCGCCGTCGGCAACCGCAGCCAGGCGAAGGCCGATGCGCTGGCGAAGGAACTCGGCGTCCAGGCGCCGAGCCTCGCGGATATCGCGGCCTCCTGCGACGTCATCGCGCTCTGCGTCAGCGCCGACGCCGATGTCATCGGCGTGGTCGAAGCGCTGGCGCCGTCGCTCAGGAAGGGCGCCATCGTGGTCGACCACTCGACCGTGGCGCCCGCGACGGCCACGAAGGCGGCGCGCATGCTCGCGGACGTCGGCGCGGATTTCCTCGATGCGCCGGTGTCCGGTGGCGTCGAAGGCGCGAAGAACGGCAAGCTCTCGGTCATGGTTGGCGGCGACGCGGCCGTGCTGGAGCGTGCGCGTGCGGTGCTGGAAGCCTATGGCGCGCGCATCACGCACATGGGCCCCATCGGCAGCGGCCAGGCGACGAAGGCGGTGAACCAGGTGCTGGTGGCGGGTATCGCCCATGCGGTGACGGAAGGGCTCGCCCTTGGCGAGGCGCTGGGTCTCGAAGCGGATCGCCTCATCCCCACGCTGGCAGCGGGCGCGGCGGGCAACTGGTTCCTCGACAAGCGCGGCGCGACCATGTTGCGCAACGAGTTTTCGGTGGGCTTCAAGCTGGCCCTGCTGCACAAGGATCTCGGCATCGTTCGCGGCATCGCCACCGACGCCGGTACCGACCGCACCATCATCGAGCAGTCGCTGGCGGACTTCGGTGAACTGATGGCCCAGGGCTACGGTGACGACGATATCTCGGCGCTGATTCGCTTGAAACGGCCGTCATAAACGGTTGCGATCGAGTCCGCCTTCCTCATCCCTGCTGCAAATGGATCGGCATTTTCAGAGCAGTCCGATGGTGATTCGCGACAGCAGAAAATATGGTGGTCCTCCCAATCGTGAGGACCACCGTTTGAAATATCGACCCAGTCTGACCCGTTCCATTCTTGCGGCGTCGCTCTTGACGGCCTCGCTCCATGCCGTGGCGACCGAACGAGTGCATGTGGGTTCCACCGGAACCGTCCCGCTGTCGGCCATACAAGCCCAGGAAGACCGTGCCGTCCGCGCAGCGACTGCCGATGGCCTGATCACGGCGAGGGTCAATGGTGCGCCGTTCGTCGCGACGAAGGCGTTCGCCTACGAATCCGTTTTTCAACTGGATGGTCGGCGCTATCTGGGCATCGAACATGGCCCGACGGAGAGGGGCCGCGCCTTGATCCTCTCGATTCCGGTGAGAAACGGGGATACCCACGTGCGCGACGGTCATTACGAATTCGGGCTGCCCACGGCGCCACCCGGGGGGCCCAAGCCGGAGATGGCCCTTGGCGAGCCCATGGACGCACCGCCGCCCTTTGTCGGCTTCGCCGTATTCAACGCCGACAGCGGATGGATCGACCTCAAGTTCAATGTCGATCGAACCCGCGTCGATGCCACCTTCGAGTTCGATGCGGCCGGTGAGGAACTCGGCGATCGCATCATCCGAAAGGGTTCGTTCTCGATGCCCTATACGGATCTGCCGGACAACGCGGTTCCAGAGGCCTGAATCCCCTAGCCGGGGGTAGGTAGGCACCCTGAAAAAAGAAGCCCGCCTTGCCAGGCGGGCTTTTCGTGTTCGTCCAAGACGCGGCGTTGGTTCAACCGCCTTCTTTCAGCGCGATGGCGCTGATGCCCGCCGACTGCAAACGCTGCTTGGTGCCTTCCAGTTCCGTCGCCGACTTGAATGGGCCAAGGCGTACACGGTTGTATGTCTGCGCACCGACCTTGACCGACTGCACGTTGGCCACGAAGCCCTGCAAGGCGAGCTTGGCTTTGAGCGCCTCGGCATCCGCCGCGCTCGGGAACGCGCCGACCTGCAGGAGGTAACCAGAACCTGCGGAAGTGGCCGCGGGTGCCTGCTGCGGGGGTGCCGCGGTTACCGTCTGCGTGGTTGCCTTCGGCAGGTTCGAGGTCGCCGAAGTGACCTGGGCCTGCTGGGCCGCGGCCGCCTGCTGTTGCGCGGCGGCGGCTTGCTGCTGTTGTTGCTGCGTGGCCTGTTGCTGCTTCTGCTGTGCCTCGGCGCTGGCCTGCGCGCGGATCTCCGCATCGGGGATGCGAACTTCCTTCTCGGACAGCACCGAATAGAAATCGTAGGACGGCTTCTTCGGTTTTTCCGGCTCGGCGGCTTGCTGGTCGACGACGCCGGGGTCGCTACCCTTCTGCGCCGTGGCCTGTGGATTCGGTGCGGGCCCATCCTGCTGGTGCATCATCGGCATCCAGGTACCGCGCATCGCGAAAGCCATGAGCAGGGCGCCGGCGAGGATGCCGATCAGCGCCCAACTCCAGCCCGGCATGCCGCTCGAACCATTGCGGACGGCCTGACGGCCCTTGCCCTTCTTGCGTGTTGCCATTACATGCTCTCCGGGGCGGAAATGCCCAGCAGATCCAGACCGTTCCTGAGCACCTGCTGCGTGGCCGCCACCAGGGCGAGACGGGCATCGCGCAGGTCGGCGTCATCGACGATCCACTTGTGCTCGTGATAGTAGCTGTGAAGCTCGCCCGCGAGTTCACGCAGGTACTGCGCGATCAGGTGCGGTTCCAGATTGGCCGCCGCGGCCTCGACCATTTCCGGATACCGCGACAGCTGCACCATCAACGCCGATTCGTGCTCCGTCGCGAGCAGGTCGAGCTTCGCCAGGCCGTTACCACGGTCGGTGGACAGGCCACGGTCGGCCAGTTCGCGGAACACGCGGCAGGCGCGCGCGTGGGCGTACTGGATGTAGTACACGGGGTTGTCGTTGCTCTGTGAACGGGCCAGGTCGATGTCGAACACCAGTTGCGAATCGGCCTTGCGCGCGATCAGGAAGTAACGCGTGGCGTCGCGTCCGGCTTCGTCGATCAGGTCACGCAAGGTGACGTACGAGCCCGCGCGCTTGGAGATCTTCACCTCCTCGCCACCGCGCATGACGGTGACCATCTGGTGCAGCACGTACTCGGGCCAGTTCTTCGGAATGCCCGTGTCGAGCGCCTGCAAGCCGGCCTTCACGCGCGCCAGGGAGCCGTGGTGATCGGAGCCCAGTTCGGTGATCGCACGCTCGTAGCCGCGTTGCCACTTGGTGCGGTGGTAGGCCACGTCCGGCAGGAAATAGGTGTAGGTGCCGTCGGACTTGCGCATGACGCGGTCCTTGTCGTCACCGAAATCCGTGGAGCGCAGCCAGAGCGCACCGCCTTCCTCGTAAGTGTGGCCGTGGGCGACCAGCTCCCGCACGGTTTCCTCGACCTTGCCCTCGGTGTAGAGCGACGACTCCAGATAATAGACGTCGAAGCCGACGCCGAAGGCCTTGAGATCGAGGTCCTGCTCGTGGCGCAGGTAGGCCACGGCGAAGCGGCGCACATCGTCCAGGTTGTCGGCGTCACCGCTGGCGGTCACGGTCTCGCCATCGGCCTCGACGGATTCGCCTGCCAGGAAGGCCCGCGCCACTTCGGCGATGTAATCGCCCCGGTAACCGGACTCCGGCCAGCCGGGCTCGTCCGGAGCGATGCCCTTGGCCCGTGCCTGGGTCGAGAGGGCCAGGTTCGCAATCTGGACGCCGGCGTCGTTGTAATAGAACTCGCGGAATACCTTCCAGCCTGCCGCGTCCAGCAAGCGGGCGAGGCTGTCGCCGATGGCGGCCGCGCGGCCGTGGCCGACATGCAGCGGGCCCGTCGGGTTGGCGGAGACGAATTCGACGCCCGCCGTGCGGCCGGAGCCATCCCGGTTGCGGCCATAGCGGTCGCCTTCGCCGAGGGCGCGGACGATCTCGGCGTGGAAAGCGGCCGGCGCAAGGAAGAAATTGATGAAACCGGGCCCGGCGATCTCGACCTTGCCGACCCACGGGGACGCCGGCATCGCCTCGACCAGGTCGGTGGCGATGTCCCGCGGCTTACGCCCGGCGGTCTTGGCCATCATCATCGCGGCGTTGGTCGCGAAGTCGCCGTGCTCGCGACTACGGGTACGTTCGATGACGAAGGTGGGCGCGACGAAGTCGGACGGCAGCTTGCCGGACTCCCGCAGCGCACCGATGGCCTGCAGGACGAGTTGTTTCAGCTCTTGTTTCACGGAATACGCGGCGCGGATATGGAACCGGCAATCCTATCAGAAGGGGCGAGCCGGCCGGTCGTGGCGGGTTTCGCATCATCCACAGCCTGTGGATAACTCTGTGGGCAATACGACGGTTTTTGGTGGCCCCCAGCGAGGTAGGGATGATGACATGGATTCGTAATAACTAATCCCGTTGTTATTCATGAGGTTAAGGCATTCACTTGCGTGCTGGCAGCAGCTGTGACGGCCAAGTGAGGATTTGGCCCAATGTGCATAAGTCGGAATTTGCAAGGCCGTCATCGGTGTTGAAGCGACGCGTCACGGAGCTGTCATCGCCCCCCGTCACAATTCGTTTCGTGCCCGGTGTCTCCCCGGCCCAAGGCACGGCGGGTTACCCACCCCTCCCTCGAAAGGTGACCCAGAACGGCGCGAGCGGCACTCGCGCCGTTTTTTTTTGGTTCTTCACGGAAGTCCGGGAGCGCGGTAGGCAGAGCCGTCGGCCGCCACCCTCGTCGCTCCGGTTGCACCGTCGCTCGGGAAAGGATGCCGC